>MHRM01000017.1:1419-25139 GCA_001822575.1 Candidatus Taylorbacteria bacterium RIFCSPHIGHO2_02_FULL_44_12 | reverse complement strand
GGCTCCGCAGAATGAAGAGGTCGGCATCTATATTGAAAGGATTCATGGTCAAATCAGGGCTGTGGTCAAGACGGGAGTTGGGTGAAGGTCAGTAAACACTATTGTCAATGTGGTTTTTTGCATTTTATTATCATCACTTCAAAGTATATAATAATGGTAAATTGGTAATCATTGTTATTTAATTAAAAACATATGTCAAAATATAGCAAAAAGCCCAGGAGAAAATCGGTAAAGTGATGCATGAATACAAACACGGCCATCTCAAAAGCGGTCATTCCGGCAAAAAAGTAAAAAGACGCGACCAAGCGGTCGCTATCGCCATATCAGAAGCCAGACAAAAGGGATACAAGACGCCAAAGAATAAATCATGAACTTGGTATTCAAAAACTAACTTTTTTTCTGTCAAAAAATAATTTTTCAAATAATTGAACTAGCAAAATAAGTAACCATAAGATTGAGATAAGAATAGGAATTCCAAGAAAATTTCCCAAAAACATTTCACTGTATCTCCATTCGTAGGCAAAAATATTCGGCAATTCATTCAAATATCCAAAAATAATTGCGGAAATGGGAAGAATAAACCACCATAATTTTGATGAAGTATATCTTTTTACAAGCACAAAAAATTCCATTGCAAAGAAAAAGGTAAACGGATACCCAATCAAAATAACATGAATGAAATAATCAACTAATCCAAAGTAGGGGTATGTCCAAGCATTGAGTAAAAAGTTTCCAATTATTTCTGTTAAAATAGTGATCAAAACAAATAGTAACCATGTATATAAAAATGTCTGATAATTCTTCAGAAGAGAAAAATCTTTTTTTGAATTTATTCCCTCCAAAAGAAAAAAACCTCCGATGACAAAAAAACTATACCAAATTGAAGAATGTGCAAAAAAAGCTAAATAAAGTCCCAATAGCATTATTAAGCTTCCTAAATATATAAAATAGTTCATCTGGTATCCATAAACACTCACAATATTCATGTGACCCTACGGGGAATCGAACCCCGCTTCCAGGCTTGAGAAGCCTGTGTCCTAGCCGATAGACGATAGGGCCCTTTCAATTTTTCATCAACCACTCCCTCTCCTGCCTAACCAGAAGCTCTGGAGCCCGATCTGGTTCGCGCATCAGAGCTTTGACAGCCACCTCCATACGCGTAGACTGTGAACCTTTTATCAATACTATGTCGCCAGGTTTCAGAAATTGAATTATATATTGAGCCGCCTCCGAAGCGCTATCACAAGAATGTACCATATCAGAAGACAGCCCGCTCTTCTTAGCTTCCCCAGCCGTGATCCGAGAGCGCGGACCGACAGTCACCAATCTTGAAACAATTTTTGCCGCCAGAACCCCTACAATCCGATGTTGTTCACTGGCATAACTACCCAACTCCATCATATCCCCCAAGAGGGCGACCTTGATGCCACTGGTCTCCAGAGAAATAAGTGTTTCCAGAGCAGACTCAACCGCATCTGGAGAGGAATTATAAGTATCGTCTATCAATACCGTCTCATTTTGACCAGCGATAATATTCATTCGGCCCCTTGGTGGGACATATTCAGACAATCCTGGAATGATTGTTTCTAGGGGGATTGTCCCTGCCTTGCCCACCGCCGCAGCCGCCAGAAGTGAATACGAGTGCGACAAACCAACAACCTTTGGCAGACTGATGGAAATGCTGGATCCATCCATTTCAAGCTTGAATGTCATTCCCGACAATATCCCGTCTGTATAGACTGGAGAAAAATATCCTCCCCGAACATCCGAAATCTGACTTGTACCAAAAGTAACCACCGAGATATTTCTGTCTTTTAATTCTCTTCCCAAAGCAATCAATCTTTCGTCATCGGCATACAAAACCGCCTTGCCACCTGGTTTGACAGCTCGAGCCAAAAAAGATTTCTCTTGGAAAACCTGTTCCGGCGAAGCAAAAAATTCCACATGAACTGGTGTCCGGCTTATTCTGGTCAAAACCGCGCAATCTGGTTTCAGCCATCGCACAGTCTTACTTATGTCACCCGGATGATCGGCCCCAATCTCCAAGACCAAACAATCCGGATATTCTCTGCGGAAAATAATCAGGTCTAATCCCCTAGCTATATTGCTAAACCAACCAAAAGGGCTGTGCCAAGCATTTGGCACTCCGATAATAGTCAATGGTAAACCGATCTCGCTATTCAAACTCTTTTCACTCTTGCGAGGATATTTGTATTGTCGCCGAACAACGCAGTAAATAGCATCCTTGGCGGATGTTTTGCCTACACTGCCGGTTATGGCGATGATGTAGGGCTTGTATTTGGCTAGAATAAGCCGCGACTCTAGGGTTAAAATGAAAACCAGTATTTTTTTAAATATGAACATGGTTGTTTGGCGCGGCAGTGAATACTTGTCTTGCCAGACATCTTCGGAGCCGCCGCACATACATTGTAATACTACCCGTTCCTTGCGGCGGCGAGAAATAGGGTGATCTCGTCGCTAGTCTCTGTAGAGAGCGACGAGATCAACCCGTGTCTGGCAAGACAAGTATTCACTGCCGCGCCTCAACGATCAGGTGGAATATCGTAATAGTTTATCAGAAATTTTACAAGTTCGCCGAAAGGATCCGTCAGAGTATCAGAAGCGTAATTCGTGCCTTTTGGTTGTATTTGGTAAAGAAATATCAAGAACTTCGGATCATAGGCCGGGAAATAGCCGAAAAAGGAATGGGTATAGCGGTCACTATAATAGCCGCCGGTAGTTCTATCCGCTATTTGGGCCGTCCCCGTCTTGGCCGCAATGCTATAATGCTCCATTTTGAGGCGACCACCGCGCAAAGCCACATCCACCGCTCTAACTAACATTCGAGTCACTTGATCAGTAGATTCTTTCTTGAATATTTGTCTAGACCGTTCTGTTTCTATAGCATAAACCGTACCATCTTCCCGATTTATAGAACTGACCAGATGCGGCTCTACCAAATACCCACCATTCCCCAAAGCAGACAAAGCTCGTGCCATGGCAATTGGCGAGACCGCAATCCCTTGACCATAGGCCGCCGTGGCTGTCTCTATATCCCTCCCAGTGGTCAGGTTGCCAATAATCCCACGGGCTTCATTTGGCTGATCTATGCCGGTTTTTTGGCCCAGAGCCAAACGCTGAAAATAATCCGCGAATATGTCTCGGCCGACCTTGAGAGCTATGGTGGCCGCTCCCATATTCAAGGAATGATCCAAAATCTCCTGCATAGTCGTCTGGCCTCGGGCCACTCCATCATAATTGCCGATGGTCTTGCCATTCAAGGTCATGGTCCCCGTATCTTCATAAGTAGAATCTGGAGTAACCGCCCCAGTATCCAGAGCCACAGCCATAGTCAAAGGCTTGACTATGGAACCCATCTCATAGACATGTTCCACCAAAGGATTACTAAAAATCGCCGGATTCTTGACCAAAGAAAGATCGTTTGGATCAAAACTCGGCAATGAAGCCAGAGCCACGATATCTCCTGTTCGAGGATCCATGATCAATCCTCCAATCTCATTTGGATCCCAGATCTTGTCAGTCCTGAAAAGGACCTTCTCAAGATAACTTTGAACGGTTGGTTCAATGGTACTGACGATATCTCCGGTTACTGTTTTGACTGAACCAAAAACGTTATCCCGCAAGCCAGAAAAAATCCCGACAAAAACATTTAGACCTGTAGCAGAATCAGAGCGTCTCAAAACTTTTTCATAGGCACTCTCCAAACCATATCGCCCTTCAACCTTCCCATTGTTATTTTCCCCCAAGATACCCAGAGTTTGAGAGGCCATATTCCCACCGGGATAGACTCGCCAAGCTTCTGGCAAGACACCGACACCGGTGATGGAAAGAGCCTCAATAGCCTCACCGATCTCTTGGGGAACCTTCCGAACTAATTCTTCGTATGGATCGTCAAAGCGAGCGGCTTTGCGCACAAATTCATCTTTATCAATTGCTATATAGGTAGAGAGAGCCTGATAGGCTTGATCTTGATTTGTCAGTTGTTTCGGATTGATATATATAGTATGGCCATGGGCAATGCTGGCGGCCGAGGAAAGTGTGCCCCCTTTGGAGACAAAATATATAGTTCCTCGGTCAAAAAGCCCAGTCGCTGGTTTGGCATATTGTTTGTCGGCTTGGACAATATAAGAATCTCCTTTGACAATCTGTATTCTATAAAGAGCCGCTGTCAAAACTACGGCCGCTAATATTATGGCCCAAAGGACTATTCTCAAACGGAGCCGTTGTTTATAATTCATGCCCAAAAGCGGCTACTCTACCAATATTTCCTTTTGTTGAAGAATATCTATGGATAAAAGCCGGCGCTCCTTCACGCAATCCGTAAGTCCCTAAAACATCGGGAGTTATGGCGCTAGATACAGCTATATAACGAGCATCAAGATTTGCCACAACGGTATTGATTTGGGAAACTCGGGCTTGGGTTTGTTGAAATGCTACGGTCCTAGCTATGACCATGTAAACACTTAAACCATATAGACAAACCAAAATCATACTGCCAACCAAAAAGATGCCAATCAGCCGAGCACGGTATTGATGTATAAAATTGTAACTGATTGCAAATGTTCGAGCCATATTGTATTTAAATTTTTTCTATTATCCGTAACTTGGCGCTTCTGGCGCGGGGATTCTCTCTTGTCTCTTCCGCGCTAGCTATTTTGGGTTTCTTCGTTAGTATCTCGGCTCCTCGGTCAGCCAGGAAACGATAAAAGTTTTTGACGATCCGATCTTCCAAACTATGAAAGGAGATTACGGCCATCCGACCACCGACATTGAGCCTCTCATACCCTACTACCAACCCCTGTTTCAAAGCAGACAATTCATCATTTACAGCTATGCGTAGTGCTTGGAATGTTCGGGTGGCCGGGTGTATACGATGATGCTTGAAGCGAATCGGGGTTGGAATAGCCAGAGATATTATTTCCGCCAGTTCAGCCGAGGTCTCAATGGACTTTTTGTCTCTATAGCTGACTATCTTCCTGGCGATCCGCCTGGCAAATCTTTCTTCGCCGTAAGCGAAGATGACATTGGCAATATCTTCTTCTGACCAACTATTGACTATATCTTTGGCCGTGAATGTATAGTTGGTCGGATCACCCATAGTCATGAGGAGGGGTTCGTCTTTCAAGAAAGAGAAACCTTTGCCAGAATTTTCCAGCTCATCGGATGAAATACCGAGATCAAAGAGAATATAGTCCACCCCAGTGATCCCATTTCTGTCCAAAGATTTGTCCAAATGACGAAAATCTTGGCATTCCAGAATGATTTTTTCGGCTTTACCTTCCAATATCTCTGCCGCCCTTTTTATTGCCGATGGATCGCGATCCAGACCGATGATATTGACCTTGAACTTCAAGGCCTCCGCTATGGCCAAAGCATGATGAGATCCGCCGATAGTGCCATCAAGATACCAGAGGGTCTTATTATTTCTGGCCAATCCCAAACCATTAACTACTTCATGTAAAAGAACAGCTGTGTGAACACTAGACATGTCTACAATATTCCGGCAGATACGAGCTTTTCCGCCAAGACATCCGTCTTTTTGGAGAATTCATTCCGGTAAGCTGACCAGACACCGGCATCCCAGATCTCAACTCTATTGAGCACTCCGATGATAGCGGCTTGTCCGGTCAAACCGGCATACTCCCTCAAATGCTCGGGCACCAGCATCCGTCCGACCTTGTCGACCTCCACCTCTTCGGCCCTGCCTATGATCAGCCGATTGAAGTTACGATTGTCAGTCCGAAGCACGGACGACGAATCTGGTTTTGACAAGCGCTCGGCGAATTCCTTCCAACCCTTCAAGGTAAAGACAAAGAGACAATTGTCTATTCCCGGAGCGACGACGACATCGGCACCCATTTCTTTGCGGAATTTGGCTGGCAGAGAAATGCGGCTTTTGCCATCAAAGCTGTGAGAATATTCGCCGATGAGCATAATGCCGTAGAAAAAAGTTATTTACTACTTCTTCCCACTTGATGGCTATTTTATACCACTTGTATAGTTTTGGACACCATTAAAAACTGTGGATAGTGTGTGGATAACGAAAAAACTTACAATCGTCAAACGCCGCTCAAACAAGTACTCGGACTGGAAAAAAATATTGTTCGTGCTCTTATTTAGTCTTCGGCCTCATCAGTGGAAACATCTGGGTTTCGCGAAGTGGTTTGCCGGAGAGAGCGGCGAAGAGACGGTCACCATAGGCAAAACCAAAGGCTGGGGGCATACCATGTTCTAGCATTTCTACAAATTCATCATCTGGCATCATCGCTTCTGTATCGCCTGATTCTATCAGTTTCTTTTGGGCTTCAAAGCGGGCATTCTGGTCAAGAGGATCATTGAGCTCGGCGAAGCCGTTTGTCATCTCCGCTCCGAGAAGTAATAGCTGGACCCGCAATGTTTTGTCTGGATCAGATGGATCAGACTTTGAAAGCGGCGAGACTATTTTTGGGTGACCAACCAACCAAGCTGGGCCGATGATCTGTTTGCGACAATATTTCCAGAGAGTGTCTGTCAGCCGTTCCCTATTCATGCCTGTAAACTCTACTTTTAGTTCTTTGAGTTTATTTTGCATCTCTTTTTCCGAATCCTTCAAGACATCTATGCCGGTCATTTTCGCTACAGTCTCAACATAATCAATCTTTGGCCAGGCTTCCGACAAATCAATCTTTGTATCTTTCAAGACAAATTCCAAAGTCCCAAAAGCGGTTTTCACTGCTTCTTTGGTCAACCGTTCCGAAAAGGCCAAACCGTCCTCAAAAGACATGTATGAACAATAAAACTCCAGATTGGTGAATTCTTGAGCATGTTCTGGACTCGTCCCTTCATTGCGATATATTCTGCCGATCTCAAATGTTCTAGGGAATCCTCCGGCTAACAGTCTCTTTTGCCAGAGTTCGCCTACGGATATACGCAAATAAACATCCAGATCATAATCATTGTGATGAGTCTTGAATGGAGTGGCCTCGGCTCCGCCAGTGGTTACTTCCAGAGTCGGTGTTTCTACTTCCAAGAAACCTTCGGATTTTAAGAAATCCCGGGTAGCATCCCAAAATTTGGCTTTCTTGAAAAATAGCTGGCGATTCTCTGGATCCATGATGAAATCCAGATAGCGTTTGCGAAATCTCTCATCAGAATCGGTCAGACCATGCCATTTTTCCGGCAAAGGCAAGAGAGATTTGGCGGCCATTGTCCAAGAATGGATTTCAATACTTCGCTCTCCCCTATTGGTAGTGAAGAAAGTGCCCGTAACGCTGACAATGTCACCAATATCAACTGCTTGAATAAATAGCTCAAACAGTTTTGGATCTAGAGTGTCTTTCTTGATAACAGCCTGAAATGTAGATTTGCCATCGTCCAAAACCACAAATAAAATAGCCCCCTGTCCGCGAATAGCCATGATCCGCCCAGCTATAGAAACCTTTTTCTGGGCTTTTTGATATTCAAGAAAATTCTTTTGGGCATCTAGAAGACAAAAATCTCTAGGAACAATGACCGGATACGGATTGATGCCGGCTTTTTTGATCAGCTCAAGCTTGTGTAGGCGATTTTGACGGAGTTCGTTGAGTGAGGCCATGAGATGTAGGAGATCTATTTGATCCGATCAATACTATACTTCACGACCCCCTTGGGGGTCTGGACAGAGACACTATCTCCTGTACGATGCCCCAAGAGAGCCGAGCCTAGTGGAGATATGTTGGAGACTTTGCCGAGAGACATATCGGCCTCTTCGGATCCAACAATGGTATACAAGAAAGAGCGATTCTCGCCATCCCTGACCAAACGAACCGTGGAGCCTATGGTGACCAGCTCACTACTACCTCCGTTGTTTATGACTGCTTCTTTGAGAATCTTTTCCAGACGAATGATCCGATCCTCTACTTCGGCCTGCTCTTCGCGGGCCTGATGATATTCGGCGTTTTCGGACAAATCACCGAGTTTCTTGGCATACTCCAAATGTTCAACTACTTCAACGCGGCGAGTGGTCTTCAAAAAAGCCAGCTCTTTTTGCAATTCAGAAAACTTCTCATTTGTGAGATACTGGGGTTCTGTTGACATAATTGTGTATTAGTAAAATTATTGTAAAGCCCTGCGCCTCAAAGCTAATGTTAGCAAATGAAGCGAATATTTTCAATCTCAATTTTTTGTTAAGGTAGAAATTACAGGAGAAAATATTCCGGCGCATGCTCCTTCATCCAATCAAGTTGCCGGCGCATAACGGCGCCAGCAGAGCTCTGATCTTTGACCAAACCTTTTTCTAAAATAATCACAAAAGCATAGCGTGGCTTTTCATAAGGGAAAAAGCCAGTTATCCAAGAATTGATCTTTTCTTTGGATTTACCCAGTTCGGCTGTACCCGACTTTGTAGCCACCCGAACATATGGGACATTCATCCCTTGACTAGTGCCGCTCTCCACACTCATCCGCATACCTTCACGAACTATGTCAAAATTCTTGGCTGGAATATCTATAACATGATCTATCTTTGGCTTGTCTCCAGAAATGATCGTCGGCGCCAACAGGTTGCCGCCATTGGCTATAGCCGCCACCGCCCGAACCACCTGTAGAGGCGTAACCTGAAAACCGTACTGACCGATAGCGGTATGGTAAGTGTCGCCGATATACCAATCCTCATTAAAAGTCTTCTTTTTCCAGGGAGGCGAAGGAATCGTTCCAGCCTTGCCTTGAGCAAAAGAAGCCGGAACCGGCATCCCAAAACCGAACATATTCAAGTAACGATCCATATTGAGGATGCCCAGACCTTTTTGATCTTTGTACCCGCCACCTGTTATATAAAAATAAGCGTCTGAAGACACTGCTATAGCCCGACGCATATCCAAAGGTCCATGATTCTTCCAGTCCCGAAATACACTGGTTTTGTTCGGATCATAAGGATTTGGTATGGAAATAGAACCAGTAGTAACGACGATCGCATCAGGTTCAATAATTTTTTCCTCCAAAATACCCAAGGCTATATAAGGTTTTACTATGGAGCCGGGAGCATAAAGTCCATCGGCGGCGCGATCCAAAAATGGCAATCCTGGAGCATTGAGCAGAGCTTTGACCTGAATATTGTCAGTATTGTCAGACATAATCTGTGGACTATATTCCGGATAACTAGTCATAGCTATGATTTCTCCAGTATTCACATCCATGATCAGTCCAGCCCCGCCAACAAATCTGCCTCCACTAGCTATATTTTCTATATTTCTATACAAAGCAGACTGGACATGACTATCAATAGAAAGTTTGAGAGAATTACCTTGTTCCGGCAAACGGACAACATTTTGGGATACGATCGTATTTCTAGCATCTACCTCTATCAGTCTAGAACCGTTGACTCCGCGAAGTTCCTCATTGAAATAGTTTTCTACTCCATCAACTCCCTCAAAATCTTCGCGGTAATAAAAACCATTGGAATCCTTTGAAGGATACCTGACATATCCCAAAATATGGGCCAAGCCAGTGGAGGTAGCGTATTCTCGCCTCGGGACTTCATCTTCCGCCTGCGGGACATTCCAAGCCAAAAGTTCTCCTTTGCGATCGTAAATAAGACCTCGCCCGGCAAATAATGGCGACGGGCGCAGACTATTCTTTTCACTGCGCAATCTGTATTCTGCCCCATGAGTGATGCTTAATTTCCAGGACTGAACCACAAATATTCCTGCGATAATGATAAAAAGTCCGACCAGACCATGGAGAATGGAACGAGAAATTGGTCGTTCCAAACGGCCCTCAAACTGGTCGGTGTCCAAATCCGGAATATTGCGGGAATCCAGAAGTATTTCATCTGGATCAATCTCCTTATAATTTCTTTTTGGCTTGAAAAATGAGTCTTTGAGCATAATTATATTCGGATGATAGCATGAACCTGGTGAATGTTCTTCTTTTTTCTCCCCGCAAGGTCGCCCCGTCGAATGGCAAACCCTATTTTGGATCGCGGGAGCGACCAAAATAGGGGCCATTCTCGGGGGCTCAAATTGCATTGCGGGGAGAAAAAAGAAGAACATTCACCAGGTTCTAACAATATTTATCGAACAATATTCTTGATCAAATAAAAACCAATGGAAATGGAACAGCCAATAATAAAACCGAGATGATCAACTATATTGATGCATGCAGTACAACCGAACAAAGAATCATAAGCCAAACCAGCAAAAATAATTTCCAGGAAATACTGAAAATACCACACACCAAAAAGAGCAAGTGGTAAAGCTACAAACCACCAACCTTGAATGATGGCGATGGCGAGAATGATATCAACGATGATTCGTAATGTTATTTTCATCAGATAGTTCCTTCTGAGCCCAGCGAACATTCCTTTTGCCTTCCCCGCAATGTAGTTTGAGCCCCCGAGAATGGCCCCTATTTTGGTCGCTCCCGCGAGCCAAAATAGGGGCTTGCCATTCGACGGGGCGACCTTGCGGGAAGGCAAAAGGAATGTTCGCTGGGCTCCATTTCATCTACCTTCACATAACAAACTTCCCCACCAACAACCATCTTATCTCATAAATATTGATCGGTGGAGCAAAGAAGACTGATTGGAAGGGTTGGTTTGAATCAGTCGTTATGTCTGTAACGATCCCAATCACTCTATTCCCGAGAGAAGGAGCTAGCACAAAATCTCCCTTGGAAACAAAATCCTCGCGCGATACTCTGGCCTCAAAATACCCACCTCCTTCTCCGATCGCTATCGCAGACACCGAAGATGAACCTATCAAGACATCGTATTTTTTATCTGGCGAAGAAAGCAACTGGACCTTGGCTGTTTGGGAGAGCACAGTACCAATATGGCCGATCATTACATTGCCCGGAGCATAAACCGGACCGCCTGATATCAAACCATGATCTTTGCCTATATCTATAATAAAGACATCGTAAGCAGATAACGGTGGACGAACCAAAACAGCCGCCAAAACAAGAGGCGTGGTGGAAGCCCGACCGAGAATAGCCCTCAACTCTTGATTCTCAAACATTACCGCCTTGACGGTCGTGGAACCAGTTTGGATTT
Source organism: Candidatus Taylorbacteria bacterium RIFCSPHIGHO2_02_FULL_44_12 (assembly GCA_001822575.1). Classification (GTDB taxonomy): domain Bacteria; phylum Patescibacteriota; class Minisyncoccia; order Phycocordibacterales; family PALSA-1337; genus C7867-002. Next base: position 14,110 of record MHRM01000017.1, on the reverse strand, counting down.
CGGCCAACTGGCGTTTGAGCATCTCATTCTCCCAGATTAGAGACTCTGTAGAACTGAATAAGCCGCTTTCCACGGAAAACTTCAACCGCCAGAATGGCTTGGCCATGCCGATGAATATTCCTGCAAAAAAATATGGAAATAAAAGCTGTACAGCCGCAATTATTATAAATAACGATATGATCGCAATAAGAGCAATTCGTCCATGATACCAAGAACGATTATGAGTTTGGAGATATGTCATCGTCATTTTGTATCAGAACAGAACGATAGTGTTCCAGATCTTCCAGAATAATGCCGGCGCCGCGGGCAATAGCGGTCAAGGGGTCTTCGGCCACTGTTATGGGCAATTTCAAGGTCTCCGCCAAAAGTTCTTTCAGGCCCTTTATCAGAGCTCCACCGCCGACTAAATAAGCGCCTCTACGCATAATATCCGAAAGTATTTCCGGCGGAGTGGTCTCCAGGACTTCTTTAGAGGATTCTAGAATGATGTCTACAGACTGTCCTATGGCTTCGCGGATATCGGAATCGGTAATGACGACTTCACGAGGCAAACCAGTGATGAGATCCCTGCCCCGAATGGTCGTTTCCAGTGGTTCCTTTGCCACTACGGCTCCCACCGTCATTTTGACTTGTTCGGCAGTGGTCTCGCCAATCAGTATTTTGAATTCGTTGCGAATATAGGAGATGATATCCACATTGAGTTTGTCTCCGGCAATCTTGAGATTCTTGGAGCGAACAATGCCACCCAAAGAAATAACGGCAATATCGGTAGTCCCTCCGCCAATATCTATGATCATGCTACCGACAGGATCATGAATTGGTAAGCGTATACCTATAGCTCCAGCCATTGGCTGTTCCACAATATAGACTTCGCGGGCCCCGGCGTTTTTGGTGGCATCTCGTACGGCTCTAACCTCAACATTCGTCACTCCAGACGGAACGCCGACGACCACCCGCGGTCCCAAAAGCTTCTTTGGCATGAAGTCAGTGGCTCGCTTCATAAAATATGACAACATTTCTTCCGTAACCTCAAAGTCGGAGATGACGCCATCAACAAGTGGTCTTATGGCGCTGATATGGGCGGGTGTCCGACCAAGCATTTCTTTGGCCGAAGAACCAAAAGCCACGACCTGTCCGGTTTTTTGATTGACAGCCACAACCGAAGGTTCATTGACCACTATGCCTTTGCCGCGAACATATACCAGAGTGTTGGCTGTGCCAAGATCTATGCCTATCTCATTTGAGAGACGGTTGAGAATTTTGGTCTTTATTTCCTTGAACATAAAGACACCTTAACACATTGATGATTGAAGGTTCAAGGATTTTCGCTTAATGTAAGCAACTTGCAAAAGACCTAGTTCTATTATAGTTTGGACTCAAATCAACCACCCTGGCCGAGTATCACAAGGCTTTCCGTGGTTGGAAAGTTCTTTTGATATAGGCTCGGAAACACGAGATAATAATGAATGCGACAAATAGAGCACAAGATGCGCTTGACTTGATAAATCACAGAGCAGTGGCTCTTACGGCCGCTGATCTAAGCATAGAACAAGAAAAACCTGATGTCCGAGGAGGGGTCTTGGCAATAGCAATGTTCTCCCGAAAAAGCCCCGACGAAGAAGCATATTTCGCTTCACGAAGTGTGGGATTCATTGGAAATAAATGTGGAGGCTGTGCGAAAAACGCTACCGAGAAAATATATCGGCTTAGAAAGCGACGAATGGAGAAACATCCTGATATCGCTTCATCACAAAGCGCCAACCCCGAAGATCTAGACGAGAGACTCCGCACCTATGGCGGCTGCATTGTCTTTGAAACCGAAGAATACGAGATTTACATCTCCTTCTCTGGAGCTCCAGCCAAGGTAGATGAAGCAATCGTCTTCGTCATCGGGGAAAATTACGGCCTGTCTGTCCCCCACTCTTACATCTTACAAAACGACCTCATCCCAAGGACACGCAAACTGTACGCAGATAACAGACGAGCTACTACCTGACAAACTTCAAGAAAGGCAACACCATCCGCTTCGGGGAAACTCGAAGCGGAGGTTTTTGTATATGGAAAAAAGGGCTTTCGTATTTAGACTAATAGTATTAGATCAAAATCTCCGAAATCTTCCTCATCTCTACCTTGCCCGTTAGACGATCTTTGATTTCAAGACAATCTTCTGCAAGAGTTTTTTCGCTCAAAACAACTCTTTTGGGTATACCAATAAGATCGGCGTCGGAGAATTTTTCACCGGCACTGATTTCTCTGTCATCATAAAGAACTTCTATACCCCGCTCCGTCAACTGTTCATAAAGACCATCTGCCGATTTTTTGACATTGCCAATTGGATCAAAGAGCCCAATAAAATGAATAGCAAAAGGGGCCACCGTATCCGGCCAGATCAAACCTTTTTCGTCCCCATATATTTCGGCAATAGTACCCATGACCCTTCCCGGACCTATCCCATAGCTACCCATGACCACTGGTTTCATAGCCCCTTTTTCATCCGCGTATGTAAGCCCAAAAGCATCAGAAAATCTGGCTCCGAGACTGAAAATATTCCCGACTTCAACAGCTTTTTTCTTGACTAGATCGGACCTCTGTATGCCAAGATCTTTCAAAACTTCATCATTCAAGACCTCTTTATTAACAGCTATTTTTTTTGCTTCATGGACAAAGATAATGTCCCCACCGGCATCCGTAACAGTCTGAAATTCATGAGAGTACTTTGAAAAAGATCCACCGCTGGCAAATGTCACATATGTTTCTCCGCCGATACCAAGACGATCAAATATTCTCCTGTAAGCTTGTTTGGCCTTATCGTAAAATTCTAGATGTTCTTTGTCGTCTCTGGAAAATGAATAGAGATCCTTCATCAAGAATTCCCGACCACGCAATATGCCAGATTTGGCTCTGGCTTCATTGCGGAATTTGGTCTGAAATTGATAAGCCGATGTAGGTAGATCCCTAAATGAACGAATGTGGTCTTTCATCAGGACAGTTAGGGGCTCTTCATGAGTGAAGCCAAGCCCGAGTTCTGTGCCGTTTTTTAGCTTTGTCTTGAACCAATTGTCAACGACTTCATCGCTCCAGCGGCCAGTAGTCTCCCATATTTTTTTATCCTGAAAAGCCGTCAGCTGGATCTCCTGCCCTCCTATAGCATTGATCTCTTCCCGAATGATCTCAACGATCTTATTCAAGACTCGCAAACCCAGAGGCAAATAAGAGTAAACCCCGGCCATTTCCTTGTGGATGTAACCAGCCCGAATAAGCAACCTGGCATTCTTGGAGACCTCGTCCTTGGGAGCTTCATGGCGAGTGCGGGTAAAGAGGCTGGTTTGTCGCATAGAGATATGATACCCGAGATCAAGATCATATGCCATCATCAGTTATCGCGTTGAGGCACAAAGATTATTCTTTTTCCGATGCGAGTTCCGCAGGACTGGAAAAAGAATAATCTTTGTGCCCCTACCTGAATAGCCTGACAATATCCTTATAAGTAACCACTACCATAAGGATCATCAGGAGAGCGAAACCCAGAGTATTGACCATGTTGGCAAAAGTATGCGGAATCCGACGACGAAATATTCCCTCTATAAGCACGAATAATAGCCGGCCGCCGTCCAGAGCCGGAAATGGCACCAAATTGATAACCCCTAGATTGATGGAGATGATAGCTGTGATCATGATCAGATATGTCAGGCCGAGATTGGCCGCGGTACCGACAATGCCGGCGATACCGACAGGCCCAGTCACAGCCTTAAAATCAGCATTACCCTGAAAAATTGAGGATACAAAAACATACAAACCAATTGCCGTTTCCTTGATCATAACGAGAGTATAACCAAAACTCTCCCAAATTGCCGTCAAAAACGGTAAACGCAATTCCCCAACCTTGTCCATAGCGATGCCGATGGCGACAGTATTTTCAACCAGACCTTTGACAGGAATGACTCTGGCAATCCCTCGTTCTTGGCCACGAACATAAGAAACTGCTAATTCCCGACCATCATTGGCACCGATCAATTCCTGGATATTTTTTATATCGTCTTTTTCATTGCTTAGCATGGCTATATTCAAGGTCTGGCCAGACGATTGAACAGCGATTGAATATATGATATCGCCACCCTTGAGGCCGGATTTTTCGGCTGGAGAATCAGCCAAAACATGAGTAATCATGATCTTTTGACCAGAGAAGTTATCAGCGTACTTTTCAAAACCACTTGTCGTAGCTGTCACCCCAAAAGTAAAAACCCCAACATATAGTATCCAAGCGAAAATAAAATTGAAAAGGACTCCAGCGAATAAAACCAGAGCTTGACGCCATCTTGGCTGATTGGCAAAACTCCGCGATGAATCCTCGCCGACCAGAGACTGTTGGTCCGGATCTTCGCCGAATATTTTGACATAACCTCCCAGGGGGATGAGATTGAGACGATAATCCGTTTGGCCTTTTTTCCAAGCCAAGATCTTTGGACCAAAACCAATAGCAAAAGCATCCACCCGGATACCACAAGCTCTAGCCACCAAAAAATGACCGAGCTCGTGAACAAAAACCAGAACAGCCAGAACAATTAGAAATATGATTATAGTCATAGTATGATAACAATCTATTGTCCTATAATTTCTTTTTCTTTTTTCTCGGTCAACTGATCCAGCTTTTTATTGACATCATCAACCATTTTCTGAACTTCATTTTTGAGCCGAAAAATATCGTCTTTGCCAACACCGCCGGCTTTTTCTCTGTTTTGTATATCCTTGACCACCAAGTCTCGATCACGGCGCAAGCGCCTTCTGGCCTCTTCCATTTTGTCTTTGGCCATCTTGACGATTAGATTGCGGCTCTCGCCGGTCAATTCCGGGAAATTGACCCTCAAACCTTGCTCGTCAACGGATGTAGAAACTCCGAGATTTGCCATGGATATGGCTTTTTCAATGTCTTTGACCTGTTTCATATCCCATGGGGCAACGCGCAATGATCGCGCTCCCTCTATAACAATACTTGCCAGCTCTTTGAGAGACATCGGCACGCCATAGACTTCAACTCGGACGACATCGAGTATTGCCGGTGAAGCTTGGCCACTATGAATTTGAAGAAATTCTTTTTTCAGCCATTCTTCGGTCTCTATAGTCTGTTTCTTGAATTGATTTAGGTCGTAGATCATGTGGAGAATATTAGCACGAAATGATCAAGTTTCAATCTTTAAAGCTTAGCAAACATTCTTTTTCCTCCCCGCAAGGTCGCCCCGTCGAATGGCAAGCCCTATTTTGGCTCGCGGAAGCGACCAAAATAGGGGCCATTCTCGGGGGCTCAAACTACATTGCGGGGAGGAAAAAGAATGTTTGCTAAGCTTATGTTTAATGATCAATTCACCTAGAACTTGATCATTGGTTATTGGATATTGATCATTCCTACACCTTCAACGCCACATATTCCAATAACATCTTAAGAGAAGGAGAGCGGTCGGTGGAATATTTCCTAACTAATTCCAAGGACTTCATTTCTTCAAAACCTTTCTTCACTCCCTTTTCTCGATAAATGATCGCCTGAACGGCATTCAAAAAAAGAACAATGTCTTGTTTGGGTCTTTTTTTATCAGTGATATCATCCACCATATTTTTGGCAAATTCTAGGCGCTGGGACAGCGATAATTTCAAAAACTTTTCCGCCAAGCTTTGGCTATCGGGGTCATTTTCTGATTGACAATCTATAAAAGATAGACGCGAAATGACCGTAGGCAGTAAAATATGAGCCGACGGAACAATCAAAAAAAAGTGAGCATAGTGAGCTGGTTCTTCCAGCAATTTCAGCAAAGCATTTTGTGCTTCAGTGGTAATATCATTCGGAGCAATAATAAAAATCCTTTTACCGGTAGCATTGACCGGTAAAATCTCATGAAGAGACTTCAGTGCCCGAGCATGATCTATGGTGAAAATATCATGAACATGTTCAAAAAAATCTGGATTGCCTTGAATTGAAATATCATGATCGCTTTCCAAGACGGATCTCAATTTCAGGCGGACGGAATCAGAGCCAATAATACAATAAGCGTGGTGATTGAGATTTTTTAGAGATTTTGAGAAAAATGAAGACATGATGGCCTGAATATTTTTGTAATCAAATGAAACCAAGCAAAAGATTTCTCCCTATCGTTTTGCCATAATAGTCTTTTTGTACATATCCAAATGATCCAAAGCGATGCCGGTGCCCTTGGCCACGCATAGAAGCGGTTCTTCGGCCAAAACAGCCTTGACACCAGTGCGACGAAAGACCAATTCGGGAAGATTACGCAAGAGAGACGAACCACCGGTCATGATGATCCCCTGATCTATAATATCAGCCGCCAACTCCGGTGGTGTTTCTTGCAAGACATCTTTGATCGCTTTTATCATATCGCGCAATTCTTTGGCGATGGCTTTGACAATTTCATTTGTCCGCATTTCCGTGGAGCGTGGCAAACCAGAGATGAAATCGCGACCCTTGACCATAATAGAGAGTTCTTGTTCCAGAGGCACAGCCGAACCGATAGTGATCTTGATGACTTCAGCCATATGGTCCCCAATAGCCAAGTTGAATGTTTTCTTGACATAGTCAGCGATCGCGGCGTCAATACGATTGCCAGCGCATTTGACCGAAGTGGACGAAACAATGCAGCCAAGCGATATCACAGCCACATCGGTGGTCCCTCCTCCTATATCCACGATCATGTGTCCTCGAGCTTCCTGGATAGGAATACCGGCGCCGATAGCAGCCAAAATAGGCTCCTTGACGACATAGGCATTGCGAGCCCCAGCCCGTAGAGCGGCCTCTATGACAGCTCTGCGTTCGGTGGAGGTGATGCTGGCCGGAACCGAAACCATGACATCGGGCTTGAATACGGTGAAGCGACCAAGGGCTCGGTCTATAAAATACCGGAGCATAGCCTCGGTTACCCTATAATCCGCGATGACACCGTCGCGCATAGGACGATAGGCAACTATGGCTTCAGGAGTGCGACCGATCATTTCTTTTGCAGCAAAACCAACTGCCAAGACTTTTTTATCTACTTCGGATATAGCTACAACCGATGGCTCATTCAGGACTATTCCTTTGCCAGGCAAAAATACGAGAGTATTGGCGGTGCCGAGATCAATGCCAAGTTTTGGGAATAAAAAGCTCATCCTGCGACTATAACATAGTCACACCCTCCTTACATCAGCTCCTAGAAGTTTCAATCTCTCTTCAAGTCTTTGGTAACCACGATCAATTAGATTTATGTTGTTGATCTTGGATGTACCTTTGCTGACGAGAGCCGCCAAGACGACAGCAAATCCGGCTCTAATATCGTGAGCATACAAATCTTCCCCTTCTGGTAATTGTTTCAATACACTAGGACCTTTAACTACTATTTCCCTGGAATTGAGAATCTTGATATCGGCGCCCATCCCGATCAAATCTTCCGCATACTTGAACCTTCCTTCAAATATAGTTTCAAAAACGGAGCTTTCCCCAAGAGCTTGAGTCAAAAAAACAGCCATGGGTGCTTGGAGGTCTGTGGGAAACCCAGGATATTCATGGGTCCTTACATTAACGGCCTTGAATGGAACTCGATCTTTCGAATTATTGGTAATAATTATTTCTTCCTGACCCACTTTTATACTTACTCCGGATTTTTTGAGTAGATTGATCACTGCCTCCATATGGTCTGGTTTGCATTTCGTTATCTGCAATTCTCGTGCACACAAAGCACCAAGAATTAAGAAGCTACCGGCTTCTATGCGATCGGGGATAGTTTTGTAACTATTATTGCTTGAAAATGGTTTTCCGTCTGTTCCTTTTATAAGAAGAGTGGTTGTCCCTATTCCGCTTATGTTTGCTCCGCAAGAATTGAGCCACTCGGCCACAGAGCTTATTTCCGGTTCCGTGGCGCAATTCTTGAGAATGGTAGTACCTTTGGCGAGCACTGCCACCATCATCAGAGTTTCGGTTCCTCCGACAGATTGAATATCAAAAAAGATATCCGCGCCTTCTAGTCCATTTTGGGCTTCAATCTTGTAAATATCCCCATCAAGATTTATTTTGGCTCCCATCTTTTGATAACCTTCCAAAAATAGATCTATAGGCCTCTCTCCTATGACACAACCTCCGGGCGCGGGAAAAGATACTTTGCCAAAACGAGCCAGAATTGGTCCGGTCAAAACAACCGAGGCCCGCATGCTCTTTGCCAGCTCCAGATCTATGTCTGTAGAAGTGATTTTACTGGAATCTATTTCAAGAACCTTTGTACCCTTATTGGTTGATTCTTTCCACTCCACCCGAGTCCCCAAGCTTTTCAAAATCTCCGACATTGTGTGAATGTCTTTTGTTTCAGGAACATTATCAATAGTCACAAGGCCATCAAATAAAACCGCCGCGGCCATGGCTTTGAGAGCGGCATTCTTGGCGCCTTTTATCTCCACGGTTCCCCGCAGTTTCTTCTCTCCACCCAATCCTCCAATAATAAACTTGTCATAATCTTTGATAATCATGCGCCGTATTGTAAAGGGTTGAGATGAATTAGACAAATAAAAAAGGCCCCAAAGCGGTTGATTGCTCGGGACCAAAGGGTGGACTAGCCACCTCCAGAGAAAACCGGTGGGGGAGTGTTAGACCAGGTCTGGACGTTGACATACATTCCTGGTGAGGCTCCTGGAAAACCCAGGGAAGCTAATCCAGCTAATGCGTCAGCTATGTCAAGGAATCAGGAACGCTAACTGCCGAAAAGCATAGCATAACCAAAATATTTGTCAAGTATTTTTGAGAGATATTTGTGGATATGCCAAAAAAGCTCTTATTTTGAGCCATATTATAGATAGATGATAGGCTGTACAATATCACCCAAACAAGCTATAAATAAGTCATGAACATCATCACAGTCATACCGCTAACACGCTCCAAGGTCGGTGAAAATCTATCATATTTTACTGCTTCCAAAGTACCTGTCGGAGCCATGGTATCTGTTCCCTTACGATCAAAATCCATACACGCCGTAGTGACCGATTGCCAACCAGCCGAAAACTTGAAAGCAGACATTAGAAAAGCTCCATTTGAGATTCGCAAACTCGGCTCTGTAAGAGCCATTCGTTTTTTCCCGATTTCATTCATGACTTCATGTCGTATCCTGGCCGAATATTACGCCACCCATATCGGAAACATTCTCAATGTCCTGATTAGCGATACTTTGCTAGAACAAATACAAAAGATCGCTCCGCCTGTCCAAAAAACCGATACCAATGAAACCATTTCTCCTTCAATCAAAACCAGCGAAACATATGCAGTCCAGGGTGATGACGATGACAGATTGGGCTCATGGAGAAGTATGATCCGTCAAGAATTTGCTCGCAAGAAATCTGTGGCCATACACGCTCCCACTGTTTCAGATGCCAGACATTTATTCAAGGCTTTGGAAAAAGGGATTGAGGGATATATTTTTCTCCTCCATGGGGGCATGACACCAAAAAATATTGTCACCACATGGCAAGCCATAGCCAAAAATCCACACCCGATAGTGATGGTGGCCAGCGGAGCATTTGCCATTTCCCCACGAATGGATATAGATACGGTTATCATTGAAAGAGAGAATGCTAGAGGTTGGATCCAGGAACGAGCACCGTATATAGATATCCGTCACGGATTGGAGACAATAGCCCGTAGGCTCTGCCAAAAAGTCTATTTGGCAGATAGTCTCTTGCGAGTGGAAACTTTGGCTAGATTGGATGCTCGAGAGATCACAGAGAGTTCACCATTCAAGTGGCGCTCCATATCCGCGGCCAAAGATCGGTTGGTAAACATGAGAATGCCATCAGCAGATCTAAAACAAGATGAAAAAGTGGATCAAAAAACTTCTCCGCATTTCAAAATATTATCACCAGAGCTTGAGGAATTGATCAAACATAACCAAGAAGAGAGTACTCACCTCTTTATAATGACCATTCGCCGAGGAATCGCCACTATAACTATATGCGATGATTGCCAGAAGATAGTCATCTGTACTCAATGCTCGGCCCCAGTCGTTTTGCATACTTCCCCGGAGACTGGCCGCAATTTTTTTATGTGCCACAAATGCGGAATCCGTCGTTCGGCGGACGAAACTTGTAAATATTGCGATAGTTGGAGATTGACTCCATTGGGTATCGGCATTGATCGGGTATACGCCGATATCCGGGAGCGCTTTCCTGATATTGACATTATCAAGATTGATATTGAGACAACCAAAAATGACAAGGCTGTATATGAGAAACTAGAAAGATTTAGATCCAAGCCCGGCAGTATACTTCTCGGCACCGAACTGGCCCTATCGCGTCTGTCGGAAAAGGTAGAGCATGTGGCCGTGGTCTCATTGGATTCTCTATTTGCTCTTCCTGATTTTCGGATTCAAGAAAAGATCATGTATACGATCATCCGTTTGCGGTCATTGGCCATCCGCTCCGTATTGGTTCAAACCCGAAGAAGTGAAGAGGCTGTTTTTGAATACGGGCTCAAAGGCAATCTAAGTGATTTTTATCGCTTTACTTTGGAGGACAGAAAAAAGTTCTCATATCCCCCCTTCGCCACCCTGATCAAGATCACTCTTCAAGGCAAAAAGGACATCATTGCCCAAGAGATGTCGGCTATCAAAACACTGGTGGAACCTTATGAATTGGATATTTTCCCGGCTTTTACTTCTACTGTCCGCGGCCTCTCTATTATTCATGGCTTAATAAAACTACCTCCACTGATTTGGCCCAATACAGATTTGTTGGCAAAACTTCGCTCTCTGCCACCGGGAGCAAGGGTAAAAATCAATCCTGAAAGTTTGTTATAGTAATATCATGCCGAACATTCTCCAGCGCCATAACCCATTATTGCGGCAAAAGGCTGTACCGGTGGCTCTCACCGATATAAAGTCCGCTCGCATACAGAGCATCATCACTGATATGAAAGCCGCCATGTATTCCCAGAAAGACGGCATCGCCATAGCTGCCCCCCAGATCGGCATTCCGGTTTGCATATTCGTCATTTCCGGATCTCTCCTCCAAAAGATAGATCCTACTTACAAAGGTCCTGATCACGACTTGGTTTTTATAAATCCTAGTCTGACTCGTTTGTCTCGGGACAAAAAAGAGATGGAAGAAGGATGTTTGTCTGTGAGATGGCTATATGGCTTGGTCAAAAGATCAACCCGAGTAAACATAAGCGCCTATGATCAAGACGGAAATATCCTCAAACGCGGAGCCAGCGGGATTTTGGCCCAAATATTCCAGCATGAAATAGATCACTTAGATGGAATACTCTTTATTGATAGGACAAAAGAAATTTGGGAAATGACTGAAGAAGAGATCTCCCAGATCAAGAAAATGTGAATATCTTCTAATAAATTCCTATCAATATTCCATGAATGAAATCAATCCAATCCGCTTCATATTCTTTGGCTCTTCGCCCTTCTCTGTCTACATTCTGGAAGAGCTTTTGCGAGCTGGTTTTAGTCCGACAAGCATTGTCACCACCAGAGACAAACCCCGTGGCCGTGGATTGACGCTTTCTCCTACTGTCGTCAAAGAATGGGCAAACAAAAAAAATATAAAAGTTCATACTCCCGATAAATTAGATCATTCTTTGGCGGAATTATTGAAGCTGGAAAACAGCCAAATTTTCCTTGTGGCTTCATACGGCAAGATTATCCCCCAAATTATTCTTGATATTCCCATTCACAAAACTCTCAATGTTCACCCATCGTTACTGCCTCTTTATCGTGGATCATCACCACTTCAGACTACTATTATTGATAACGCGAAAGATACTGGAGTGACTATTATACGCTTGAATGAAAAGATGGATGAAGGTCCGATTGTAGCTCAAGAAAAAATAACAATTTCTGAATGGCCCATATATGAAGTATTAGAAGAAAAAACGGCAAGAATTGGCGGAATTTTATTGGCAAAAGTTTTGCCTGAATGGGTAGCTGGAAATATCATGGAGATTCCACAAGATCATTCAAGAGCAACTTATACCAAGAAAATCTCAAAGTCAGATGGTTTGATAGACATTAAGGCCGACCCTTATGTCAATTTTCGCAAAATTCAAGCCTACCACCATTGGCCGAATGCTTACTTTTTCGCAGATGATAATAGTAGCAAAAAAATAAGGGTCAAGATTACCAAGGCCTCATTCAGAGACGGAGCCCTACGAATAGAGCGTGTCATTCCTGAAGGCAGACGGGAGATGGATTATGGGGATTTTTAGATCTTGGCAATGTGAAGCTTGGTGAGTATTCTATTTTTCCTCCCCGCAAGGTCGCCCCGTCGAATGGCAATCCCTATTTTGGCTCGCGGGAGCGACCAAAATAGGGGCCATTCTCGGGAGCTCAAATCGCATTGCGGGGATGAAAAATAGAATACTCATCAAGCTCCAAGCGAAAAATCCCCACATCAACCACAATCATTTCTTCCACGACCACAAACCCTTGATCATGTCTTTGACCTTGGCGCCGCTCTTTCTGATCAGCGATATTCGTTTGCTTTTGTTGGCCTTCAAGACCCGCAAGATCTCATCGCGAGTATCATCTATGGCGCTATAAAGATCTTCTCTTTCGGAGCTGGCATAGACATTTTTGCCAGAACCGACGATATGTATTTCGGCCCGAAAAACATCTCCTTTGTGATGATGCTCCGAGGTTCTAGCCAACTCAATATCACACTGTATGGC
>MHRM01000017.1:0-1391 GCA_001822575.1 Candidatus Taylorbacteria bacterium RIFCSPHIGHO2_02_FULL_44_12 | reverse complement strand
TTCTGAAAATTGAGCATCCACTCAACGCCGTATCTATCTGTAACCATACCAAAAACACCACCCCAAAACATCTCTTCAGGAGCCATGAACACTTCACCGCCATCTTTGAGTTTGGCGAATACGCTCTGTATCTCCTCATCGCTCTCACATTCTAGCGAGACTCCAACATTGTCCCCAATAACTGCTTTGTCGCGCATCATGTCGGAGCCAATAATAACTGAATTGCCCTTGACCAATGTTGAATGCATGATCAAGGAATGTTTCTCGACAGGCATGTCCTTCTCCACCGGACTTCCAGCCACAGTCATGAAGTTTAGCTCCCCTCCTAGACAATCCTTGTAGAAGTTCATCGCTTCGCGGCACTTGCCATCATTGAAACGAAGGAAGGGATTGAGTTTTGCCATGTTGTTTTATGGTTAATGATAAACTGCTACGATCACAATTACGATTGTAACATATATATGTTCGCTTATTTTAAGGAAAAACACCAGCTTTCGCTGATGCTCATCCTATCTGGCTCCCTCTGTACGACGAAATCCGAACGCATTTTCAAACGAACCCCGACTAAGGAAGCCAGCCCGCCGCCGCTCGCTGGCACTCGCCACCCAGCAAAAAAGTTTTCTTCGCTTTTCCTGATTTGCGCGCACCGGATTTTTTCTTCTAAAAGGAAAAGAAAACTTTTTTGCTTGGTTCTGTTCTCAACGAGCAGGGCGGCGGGCTTGGCCTCTATTTTTTGCAAGAACACGGCGGAATTCCCCCCACATCCCCCTTCCGCCGTGTTCTTGCAGGGACGGACGGAAATTTTGGCGGCGACATAATTCATGAATACATTATATCCTATTTTGGGATTATGCCACAATAGGATATATGATACAAACAAGTATGAGCAAGTCAATTTACTCAAAAGACTACAAGGAAATCATAGAGCGTCTGAAAAAGGCGCGTATTGAGGCCAATCTATCCCAGCAAGCAGTGGCCGATAAACTTGATAAGCCGCAATCCTATATCTCAAAAATCGAGTCTGGCGAAAGACGGCTTGATGTTGCGGAAATGAAAAAAATTGCAGCAATTTACAATAAGCCAGTTGATTATTTTCTAAAATGACCAAATCATCAAAAAAATTTGTCGTTGCCAAAAAAGATATTGTAGCCCCTCAAGAAATTATGGTTGAAAAGGGTGATATTGGCGTTATAAAATCCGAAAACAAAAACCATGCCTCCATCTTTTTTATTCGCATTTGGAAACAAGTCGAATTAGGTGTAGATGACTTTGAAGTTATGGACGTAAGAAAAACAGGAGATGGATTTTCTAAGAAAATTTGTAATGTCTGTCATAAACTTAAAAAGACTAAGGAGTTTGCCAAGAATCAGAACGCAATAAATAACAGGTCG
>MHRM01000016.1:16806-16968 GCA_001822575.1 Candidatus Taylorbacteria bacterium RIFCSPHIGHO2_02_FULL_44_12 | reverse complement strand
TTGGTGACACTATCCAGGGCCGAAGTGTTGAGGGTAGAAATATTATTCTTGAACCTAGCCGAAGACACTGTACATGTCGGCTGACTGGTATTGGTGGTTATCTCATTGGTGACAGCGTCAATACAAACAGCGTCTTGGGTAGATGGGGTGGCTGTCAAACCA
>MHRM01000016.1:2442-16795 GCA_001822575.1 Candidatus Taylorbacteria bacterium RIFCSPHIGHO2_02_FULL_44_12 | reverse complement strand
TGTCCCGACAACAGACAATGTTCTCCAAGGCGAAGTAGTGGCTAGGCCTAGTTTGCCATTGGCATCTACCACCAATACGGTAGTAGTGGCAGAAGCGGTGGATGTGGAGACAGCAAAAAGTGGGACGACTTCGGTGGATGTAGCCGTAATGGAGAACTTGGCCCATGGAGTGGTAGTACCGACTCCGACCAAGCCGTTCTTATTTATCCTCAATCTCTCCGACAAAGCTCCTCCGGCGGACTTGGTCAAGAATGCCAGCTCTCCGTCTTCACTTCCGGCGGTGACAGTAGACAGAAGACCGATAATCGAAGCAGTCTCTATTGTGGAAGACGCGGCATTCATATTGCGGAATAGAAGGCCTGCTCCGATGCCCGCCGTGGGAGCGGTTGTAGTGGAGATGTGGTCAAGAGCCAGAACAGTGCTGGTGGCATTGGTTATGCCATCGCCGAGCTGGAGGTGGAGGAAATAGCTGGGAGTAGTAGTACCTATGCCTACCCGAGGATTCATGATGTCACCGGAGCCGTTTGATTGAGCATATACGGTCAGGATGGGATTGCCGTCTATCTGGGCGGTGTAGCTCTCATCTGTATAGGCGGCGGCATTGGAAGTTACAGGCATATCGGCCCAAGAGAGAATACCGGCGTCGGTATCAAAAGAAGTGGCCCCGATCTGGAGGTTGTCTATAGATGTCAGTCCTTGGGAGAAATCATACATCAGAGCCCCATTACCAACATTAAGTCCTCCGGCGAATGTGGATGTTGCAGTAGTGGAAGTTGCTATGAAATTCCAGCCTTCTATGGCTCCCCCGGCGGTCAATATTGCATATGCAGATGGTGATGTGCTAGCTATGCCGACAAGGCCATTTGAAGTGATGGTGATAGAAGGAACCGTAGTCGTTGCATAAATATCAGATGAAGTGCCCAGATAGAAATTCCCGCCTTGGCTTGTTGTAAACCAATGTTTCAAGTTTGCTCCAGCGCTTGTATCAGAAAGTACAGAGAACGGTCGTGTGCTTGCAGTCTGCAGTTGCCAATTTGGCGTCGTAGTACCCACACCAAGAAAACCATTTGTTGAAAGTGTCAGCAGTGTGGTGGTAGCCGCAAATGTGTCGCTGGTTGTTCCAATACTAAACTTTCCTGCATTTGATGTTTGGAACCAGTGCTTGGCGTCGGTGCCACCATTGGTGTCAGATAGAGTGAGAACAGGAGTCACTCCAGCGACTTGGAGCTTGTATTGAGGGGTGGTGGTGCCGAGGCCGAGGTTGCCGCTCCCTTTTATAATTAATGTATCAACTGCTGTTCCTGCTATCTTAGACCTAAACCGAATGTCGGAATTATCATTGTTATAGGTATTATCTATGTAAAAAGTTCCTGTTACTGCCGCATAGCCGAGCCGGGCAAAGTTAACAGTCGTTCCTATCTGTACTTGCCCAGAATCAACATGACTATTAACAGTAGATCCTCCTGTAACAATTAAGCCCGCTTCGCTGGTTGCTTTTGATACAACATGCAAGGCACTACTCGGTGCCGCTGTGCCAATACCTACCTTGCCGCTATTCGCAATCGTCAGCAAAGTCGTCGTGGCATTCAAGGCATCACTACTGGTGCCGATATAGAAATTCCCGCCCTGCGAAGAAGTGAACCAATGCTTGGCGTTGGTACCTGCGGAGGTGTCGGAGAGCACATGGAACGGCCTCGTAGCGGCTTGCTGGAGTTGCCAGTTCGGGGTGGTAGTCCCCACACCCAGAAATCCGTTAGTTGAAAGTGTCAGTAGCGTAGTAGTAGCCGTGAATGTGTCGCTCGTTGTTCCAATACTAAACTTGCCAGCATTGGATGTTTGGAACCAGTGTTTTGTATCTGTTCCAGAATTGGTGTCAGAGAGAGTGAAGACTGGAGTTACTCCGGCTACTTGGAGTTTGTATTGGGGAGTGGTGGTGCCGATGCCAAGATTTCCTGATGAATCAAGCGTCATTCTAGTAGTGTTATTCGTCTTGAATACGGCGGAATTGGCGGAAGTCGGCCCAAATGTCATAGTTCCACTTCCGTCTAGGGAACCGCCTCCGCTCATATTTATGTTTCCGCCGCTAGAATTAAATCTCAATATAGCGCTGGAATCCGTGAGATTAATATTGTATGTATTACCTCCTCTTGCTATATTAAGCGCTCCTGTAAACACCCCCGGACTATTTATATTCAGTGCATTGCCTATGTGGTCAAATACATATTCGCTTGATGGCCCGACCGTAATGCCTCCTGCAAAGGTGGAAGTGGCGGTTGTAGAAGTGGCGATGAAGTTAAGAGATTCTGTTACACCGCCTACAGTCAATGTGGCATAAGATGATGGTGATGTGGTTCCGATGCCTACGAGATTATTTGAGGTAATGGTGATGGAAGGCATGGTGGTAGTGGAGTAGCTGTCAGATGAAGTACCTAGGTAGAAGTTTCCACCTTGAGATGACATGAACCAGTGTTTAAGATTGGCTGCAGCGCTAGTGTCCGAGAGGACATGGAAGGGTCTCGTAGCGGCCTGCTGGAGTTGCCAGTTGGGAGTGGTGGTGCCGATGCCGACGTTGCCACCATCGGGTTGTAGTAAAAGATTTTTTGCTGTTGTTCCAACACTACCACGCTGCCAAACTTGGAGAGCGAAATTTCTACCGTTTGTATTAGGATCATCTCTTAAACTTTTAAATTCTAAAACGCCCATATTGGTAGCACTTCCCAATCCTTCAAATAAAGCAACGTTAGAATATGCTCCAGAACTTACAGAAGGACCGACGATATTTAATTTATAACTTGGACTCGCCGTCCCAATCCCCACATTATTCGTAGAATAATCATACACAAACCCGCTCGTCTCTATGGCAAGGCCGCCGGCGAAGGTGGAGGTGGCGGTGGTGGAGGTGGCGGTGAAAACCGACGCGCTCAAGATGTTCCCGAATACTCCACTTCCCGAAACATCTAGCGCTCCGCTCGTAGTGGTGGCCTTGCCCACACCAAGCCCGCCGGTTATATAGGTATTGTGGGCGATGATGTCATTCCCCACGAAGTTGTGCGTGCCTTCCACTTCTATGTCGTAGACCTGTTCGTCGGGAAGCATTTCAATCTTCACTACTTTGTCCCAGACCGATGCCCTGCCGTCTTCTGAAACAATCGCTATCTCCGCGCCCTCCTTTATAGTTCCCGCCTTGCGCCATGAGCCGTCTTTGGCTGTAGCGACCGCGTTGTCCACAAAAGCGCTTGACAAAGAAACAGCTCTGGCTATAATGGACCGTATTAACGTTGCCCCGGCCCAAAGGTCGGAGTTTTTCTTTTCTTTATCAGCGTTCATCCGCGTCTTTACAAGATACGGATGCTCGCCCGTGGTGCGGATGGTCTTCCCTGTGGCGGTGGTGAATTTATAAATCGGCTTCACTCCCATATCCAAAAGGGCGTTCACTCTGCTCCAGACGATTGCGCCGGTTTTTTCATCAAGCGAGGCAATCTCATCGCCTTCTTTGACATCCTTTATCATCACTTCGTCATAATCATAATCATAATCATCTTCCTTCTTGTCTTTGGCGCCTTTCTTTTTCCTTCTTCTTCGCAATCTTGTATCCGCTGTCACGCAATGCCCCCCGACAGCCAATAGAGTGGCGGGTGAGGTGGTGGCTATGCCGACAAAGCCGGCTGTGTTTATGGTAAGCAAAGTGGTGGTGGCATTCAAGGCATCACTTGATGTACCGATATAGAAATTCCCACCTTGACTTGAAGTGAACCAATGCTTGGCGTTGGTACCTGCGGAGGTGTCGGAGAGCACATGGAACGGTCTCGTAGCGGCTTGCTGGAGTTGCCAGTTCGGGGTGGTGGTGCCGAGGCCTAATTTTCCATCAGTTGTTAATCTCATTTTTTCAGAAAGACTACCGCCTCCAGCAAGTGTCCAAAAACTTAACTCCCCATCACTTCCCCCGTTACTATCATTAGTTTTGCTTCTAATGCGTGACACAACACCTACAAAATTTGTATCAGAACTATAAAAATCTAAATTACCGTATGTTCCTCCTGTACTTATAGATGTTGTTGTATCTTTAATTGTCAATGTCGGTGTCGCGTCTGCAATTTCAAGTTTAGTACTCGGCGCTGCCGTCCCAATTCCCACCCTATTCGTCTGATAATCATACACAAACCCGCTTGTTTCTATGGCCAGACCTCCCGCGATCGTTGAGGTTGCCGAGGTAGATGTAGCATTAAAATTACCAAATGTGGGGGTAGAGGTGGCCGTGACTACTCCACTTGAATTCGTGGAGAGAAGAGAGTTGATTGCCACGCCCGATAGCGTCAGAGAAGAAGTGGCCGTAAGAGAAGGAAGAGTGAGAGTGCTGTACAGAGTAGAACCGCTTCCAGAGAAATTGCCCACCCCAGCTACAGAAAGAATAGAGCCAGGCGTGGTGGTGCCTATTCCCACATTTCCAGAAGATCGCCAAACATGCGTGCCATCTGTCGTCCAATTGCCGGTAGTCCCACCACCGATCAAACTTCCCGCGAAATAAAGATCGCCAGCTGTGGCATAGAGACGATTGGCGCTATTAGAAGGAGCGGAAATATTTCCCAGGAATATAGGACCAGCCACTGATAATGTATCTGTCGGCGATGAAGTGCCCACTCCCACGCGATTATTGATGGAATCAATATACAAGACATTTGTATCAAAAGCCGTATCACCCGCCAGAGTAGAGGTTCCTGTGCCCGAAACATTGAGCTGGCCTGACAAAGAAACATTGCCGGTAAGATCAGCGCTTCCGGAAAAATAGGAACCTGTGATAGTAGCCCCAGTGATGGTTGCGCCTGTGATATTGGAGAGATCTATATTATCTATAGCCTGACTGACATTGGCGCCAATATTGCTGTACTGGAATGGCTGGGCGTTTTGCAAGCCGTAGAATTGTCTCTCCAAATAAGAAACTCTGCCTAGAAGTGCCTCATCTATATTATTGATAACTGTAGTGAAGGAAGGATTGGAGACGCTCTGGGCAAATGGAGAGCTGGTAATATTCCTAACAATGATCGTGGTAGTGCTCGTCCTATTATCTTCTGACACAGCCAAACCAGAACCATCCTTGATACCCAAGAATTTCCTTATAGAGACAACTGCCCGACCGCGCAAGCTTGCCAAGAAATCAAAACCATTTGAAACAGTCGTCTCAATAGCAGAACGGGCACTTTCCAGACTAGTGCCAGCCGTAGCTACTGTAGAACTTTTTGTTCGCTCAAAAATATTTTCCGCCAGAGAATAAATATTATTTTGGAATGAAGATAATGTTAGATAAACAGTATCAGTAGTATTTATCAAAAATGCCACATAAGCATTGACACTCTTTCTAGCACTGGAACGAACAAAGTCATCAGTCTTGTCTGCAAATATTTCAATGTCATAAGCTGTTAGTCCAGACATTTTTCTGGAAGAACTTTCAAGGATATCAGCTCCTTTCATCCAACCATATCCCAACCCATCAGCTACCCTAGCCATAGCCCTAACAGCCCTATCTGGGTGCGATGATATCGTTGCTCCAAAAACTATAAATGCCAAAACTATACCCAAAGTCAAAGCATTCCGGGCATGAGGCCATAGTGATGGCAAACTGTTTTGTAGTTCCAA
The DNA here is from genome assembly GCA_001822575.1 of Candidatus Taylorbacteria bacterium RIFCSPHIGHO2_02_FULL_44_12. Classification (GTDB taxonomy): domain Bacteria; phylum Patescibacteriota; class Minisyncoccia; order Phycocordibacterales; family PALSA-1337; genus C7867-002. The sequence continues at coordinate 11,164 of MHRM01000016.1, read as the reverse complement.
TCCAGACTTTTGAATGGCAGAACCACTCTCTCGGATAGCCGATATTGTCTTGTTGAATATGGACTTCTCGGCTGACTTTTTTATCGGTGGAATTGACTGTGCCTCAACAGGTATTTTTTTATTGAGATTTGGTAATAATTCACGGTCATCTGATAAATATGTCAGACCAGTTTGAGCAGATTGACTAGCAGGAACATTTTGATTTGTTTGACTTGGACTTGAATGTGGATTTTGTAAATCAGAAATCTGATAATTATTTGGAATTGAACTTTCTGGATCAATATGATTTTTGTAATTAAGCAAAGACTGCTGATCAACGAACCATGTTCGTCCAATCATCCGAGCATTTATTTTTCCGGCGCGGGAAAGTTGTCCAATATAGTCTGTTGCGTATTTGGTTATCTCGGCGGCTTGTCTAGCCGAGATAAAGATTTTTCCTTCAATAATGATCTCGTTCTTCATAGAATAAAACTTGCTCTAATTATAGATGTATAAGGCTAAAAATAGTATCTGTGGATAACATTATTTCCCTTTGCAGATGAAACCTAGTCGCTAGCTCCGTATCACTTTCCCTCTCATGCTCGCAGCCCACGCTCCGCTACGCTCGCTTGAGAGGGAAAGTGATACTTCGCTTACGCTCCTGTCTTACAAAATGAACGGTATGCAAACAAACGCCCAAAGCCGTATCATCTCCTTGGCAAACCCGACTTTTAAAAAAACAAAGATTATATACTGTATACAACTCGCGTATTGCCAAAGAATCAGGGTTTGTGAAGGAGATGATCGGCGGAGGGCGGAGTCTGTTAGCTGATTGATATTAAGGAATATTTATCAATGTTTACTATTGTTTAGTAAACTAGTTTTGTGTTAAGATTCATGTGATAACGAGGCGAGGCCTCGCACACGTATGACCCAACATCAACTTATAAGTATAAAAAAAGCCGCTGATTTGCTCGGCATAACTCCATTAACACTCCGCAATTGGGATAAGAACGGAAAATTGAAGGCTTTGAGACACCCTATCAACAATTACAGGGTCTATAAACGCCAAGATATTGAAAAACTTCTAGAAGAAATATCAAACAATACAAAACCTATAAAAAAAGCATCTCCAAAAGTCAAAAAACTAGATGTTAAACATATGAATGAATATGATAACTAATTCTATCCGAGATCATCATATTTATAGGTAATCTCGGTTGTGCGAGGTTGTCCCTGTCATTCCCGCTGGAGCTTGTCCCCGACTGCGATCGGGGGCGGGAATGACAAGACCAGATCGAATGAGAAAGCGGAGGTCTCTAATTATTCAAATAATTTGAGTTTCTCTTCTACAACCTTCTGCATAGCCAGTTTGGCCGACTTTAAGTATTTATATGGGGCGATTTCTTCAGGATCTTCCGAAAGAGCTTTGACCAAACCAGCTCTATAGGCTAATCGTAACTCTGTGTTGACATGGACTATCGCTACGCCAGCTTGTATGGCGGCCCGAATATCATCATCGCTATTACCCGATGCTCCATGAAGGACTAGAGGTATTCCGGTTATCGTTGAAACCTCTTTGATTCTCGTTATGTTCAGAGCCGGCTCACCTCCCTTGACCATACCGTGAATATTACCAACAGCCGGAGCCAGAGCATCCACCCCTGTTTCCAGGACAAATCTTTTGGCGTCTTCTGCAGATGTCATTTGTTTTATAGTCACAACCGCTCCAATAGGGATTTCCTTCAAGACCTTTGACGATGAACCTATAAAACCTATCTCCCCCTCTACTATGACATCTCTGCCAGAAGCCTTGGAATAGGCCACAGACTTTTTTGTAATAGCAATGTTCTCATCCAAAGACAATTGAGCTCCATCAAATATCACAGAATCAAAACCGGCATCTATGGCTTGTTTGACCCTGTCAAAAGAATATGTGTGATCGGCATTTAGGAATATCGGTTGCTCGCGTTCTTTGCGAATGGATTGAATTATTGCTATCGCTTGAGTCACTCCGACATAATCCCTCTCCCCTTCGGAGAGACCAACAATGATCGGTTGATTATTTTTTTGGCCTGCATCGGCGACGGCCCAAATACCATCAAGAGTTGAAACATTGAAATGTCCGATAGCGGTTTTATTGGCGACAGCTTCGGCGATGTGTTGTCGGAGAGAGAACATCTTAGTGAAGATTATAACATATTTGTAATCATAGAAAGTAAAGTCTCGCACCAAATGACATTCTTCTCAAGGGGCTCTTCGGAGCCGACGCAAACACACTGTAATGTAACCCCTTCAACTGCGTCGGCGAGAAAGAGGGTGACCGAGTCGCCAATCTTCGTGGCAAGCGACGAGGGCAACCCGTCCCCTGGAGAAGAATGTCATTTGGGGAGAGACTGATGGATGCTATAATATCCTCAATGTTCAATAAAAAGATTGACATACTCGCTATCGGTGATATCACTACCGATGCTTTCATAAGACTCAAGGATGCCAGCGTTCACTGCAAAATTAATACTGAAGATTGCGAACTATGCATGCGCTTCGGCGATAAGATCCCTTTTGAATTTGTGAAGGTCATCCGAGCTGTGGGCAATGCCCCAAACGCCGCTGTTTGCTCCGCTCGCCTCGGCTTGCACTCTGCCTTGGTCAGCAATATCGGCAAAGATCAAAATGGCCGCGAATGCAGAGTAGAACTTCAAAGAAACAAAGTAGACATTTCGTACATTAAGACTCATCTAGGCAAACCGACAAATTATCATTTCGTCCTCTGGTATGACAAAGACCGGACCATTCTGGTCAATCACACCGCTTACAATTACAAACTGCCCCATTTCCCCGAACCGCGATGGATATACCTTTCTTCCTTGGCCGACCACACTCTCCCCTATCACATGGAGATCGCTGATTATCTGGAAAAACATCCTAGAGTAAAACTAGCTTTTCAGCCAGGGACATTCCAGATCAGTTTGGGCTTGAATGATCTCAAGCGAATATATGCCCGGACCGATGTCATCGTTGTCAATGTAGAAGAAGCCCAGCGTATTCTAGGAAGTCTGTCCAGAGATATCAAAAAACTTCTTGGTGGCCTAGCCGAACAGGGACCAAAACTAGTGATCATCACAGACAATACTCGTGGGGCTTATTTGTTTGATGGTGATCATTATTACCATATCCCTATGTATCCGGATCCAAGACCGGCATACGAGCGGACTGGTTGCGGCGATGCTTTGGCTTCTACTTTTGTCTCGGCTCTAGCTCTGGGGAAATCTCCGCTTGAAGCATTCCTGTGGTCGCCTATCAACCCTATGTCGGTGGCCCAGTTTATTGGTGCTCAAGAAGGCTTGCTGAATCGCGAACAATTGGAGTGGTGGTTGAAACAAGCTCCAGCGGATTTCAAACCAAAGGAAATCTAGTTGGGAAAAAATAACTTATTTGTTTTTTCCCAAAATTTTAACGATTTCATCCGCCAATTTGGAAAGAGCCTTGTCATCCAGAATACTGACTGAAAGTATTTTGACTCCTTTTTTCTTCAAAACTTTCTTGGCTTCTGTTATCACTTTCTTATCAACCAAATCTGTTTTGGTCAGAACGATCATTTCCGGCTTGTCCGAAAGTCCATGTCCATATTTTTCCAGCTCATCACGGATAGTGTTGTAATTCTTCTTTATAGACAGAACTTCATCGCGCCCGAAGCCGGACACTTCGCCGAACAATCTTGTAGCGGAGCGTGCGCGAAGATTGTGAGGCGAAGTGCCGGCGGAGGGCGTGATGCAACTCTCCAAAGAAATAACATGCACCAACATCTTCACCCTCTTTATATGTCGCAAAAACTTGTAACCCAAACCCTTACCATCCGACGCTCCTTCTATCAGACCAGGAATATCCGCCAGAATATGCTCATGCAAAACACCCAAGTTCGGATCAAGAGTAGTAAAAGCATAGTCTGCTACTTTGGCCTTGGCATGAGTCAGAGCATTAAGGAGACTGGTCTTGCCGGCATTGGGCAGACCGATGAAGCCGGCATCGGCGATCAGATTTAGTTCCACCACAAAATCCGCCTCTTCTCCAGACGCTCCAGGCGTAGATTGTTCCGGACGGACATTGGTGGAGGCCTTGAAATGTTCGTTTCCGAGCCCTCCCTTGCCGCCATGAAGGATCTTGGATATCTGACCTTCTTCTAGGAGCTCCACTTGCCTCTTTGTGGTCAAATTTGTGACAATAGAGCCGATCGGCAGATCTATATAGTGGTCAATTCCGGCCTTGCCCTGCATACTGTTGCTCTGTCCATCCTGACCGCGACCGGCTTCAAAGCGTTTGACGGTTTTGTAGCGAGAAAGAATGTTGGTGTCGCGAACCGCCCGGACGAAGAGATCTCCGCCATGACCGCCATTGCCGCCAGCGGCGCCAGAATATTCTTTGCTCCTTTCATGCCTCCAACGAACTACGCCACTACCACCGTCTCCGGCTTTGGCGAAAAAATGTATTTCATCAACGAAGGCCATGGGATGAGGAACGATATATTTCTAGAAGGGCAAAAAGGAATGCCAAAATTATCGGACCAAGAACAAAACCTATCGGTCCGAAGAAAACAAAACCGCCCAAAACCGAAAGCAGTATCATGAAAGGATGTATCTTCACTCCGCGATTGACGAAGACTGGCCCGAGAAAATTGTCTATCAGCCCGACAGCCAAGACCGCCCAGATAGCCAAGCCGATAGCCTGGGCGGTGAAGCCTGTCAAGAATAGATATATGATGCCCGGCACCAGAACCAGAGCCGTGCCGATACCTGGGATCAGAGCCGTCACTGCCGCTATGGAGCCCCATAGAGCCGGACTAGGCACTCCGAATATGGCGAAACCTATTCCGGTCAATAGTCCTTGAATGATGCTCACTATAATACTTCCCGCGAATACAGAATAAATGGCTTTTTCTAACTTGCTGAAAATCCGTTCGTCATCGGCGTCTATGAGAGGGCTCAAGGCTATGATTTGTCTTTTGAGCTCCCGACCATCCCGGAGGAAATAGAACAAAGCCAAGAACATTACGAAGACCCCCAGAACAAACTTGGATGCTCCGCTGAATATGCTGTCTAGGTTGGCAAAAAGCCAGCTCAAGACTTTTTCCAATATAGAAGTGGCGTTGAATGAGTCAAAAGAATATGCAGGATAGAGCCCAAAGAAAGTTTTGGAGCCGAGTTCGGCTATATGATTGAGATAGTCTATGGTCTGGGACCGGCCGCTCTCATCTGTCAGATAACCATACATGCTCTGGGTCTCTACATATATCTTGCCTGCTACGAGCAGAACCGGCACGATTACGATCACAACTACGATGATCAGAGTGAGGAGAGCGGCGGCGCTGGAGCGTTCGCGATCACCGAAGAGAGTCCTAACAAAAAACCTATGCGGCCGTCCGAAGATCACTGCCAAGGCAGCCGCCAAGACTACCGGTGTCATAAATGGCAAGAATATCAAAACCGCCAAAACGATAACCACAGCCAAAAGTCCGAAAAAGAAATGATTGGCGGATTGCTTTGATATTTGCATGTATTTTATTTTGTTGTTAATGAAATTTTGTTCAACTTGATTAAGTGTGTTTTGAGAATCGGAACATCCATGACTCTTTCATAAATAGTTTTCAATTCTGGCATAACATACGGTCGCACAAACTTACTTAGACCTTTTTCGGTTACCATGTCAACTCTGCGCCCCAAAAGATCTTCAATAGCATGGACCAATCTCATATATGAAAACATTCCCATCGGTTTACCCAAGCGAACCAAAATATCAACATCACTATCTGGAAGATCTTCACCACGCGAAACGGACCCGAAAACACCAGCATAAATAATGCCGTAAGCTTCAAAAAGCGGTCTCAACTTGTTCTTTATATCCGCTATAGACATAACAAAAGTATGGCATAGAATATGAGTAACTACAATCTCCTGAATTCAAAATCCTCTTCAAGTTTGAGGCTCTCGGAGCCGAACGGCTTACTTCCCATGGCACTTCTTGTATTTTTTGCCTGAACCGCAAGGGCATGGATCATTCCTGCCGATTTCTGGTTTTTCGGTTTTGGTGCTAGATGAGGAACGATCACCGCCAGATATTTCATCGGCATTTTCTCGGACTTCACGGAGATCCTTGGCTATGGGAGCTGAAGGCGCTATGGGGCCATTTTGGACTGGAACAATGTTTGGAATGATGTGGCTGATCTGATCTCTCATGGCTGTTTGCATTTCCTTGAATAGGCGCAAGCCTTCTTTTTTGTATTCTACCAGAGGGTCCCTCTGGCCATATGCCCGAAGGCTAACACTGGAACGGGTATAGTCCATCACTTCCAAATGCTCCACCCAATACATGTCTATAGTTTGCAGAAGAATGATCCGCATGGCAGAAAGAAAAGCTTCTCTGCCGAACTGCTTCGTTTTTGAATCAATGATTTCCAAAAATCTCCCATTAGTTGACGGATCAGAAAATCCCCCGTCTTGATACCTCACTCCGTTCGGTATCAATCCACCCCCTTTTTCAAAGGGGGATTTAATTGTGGGTTGCGGTGATTCCCCTTTTGGAAAAGGGGGTGCCCCGAGTGAAACGAGGGGCGGGGGATTTTTTATATTCAACATTTCCTTGAGCTCGTTTTCCACATCATCTATAGTCCCAAGTAACAACTTTCTGCGTCTACCGTAGACAGTCTTGCGCTGGTGGTTGATGACATCGTCAAATTCTAGAACATGCTTCCTGGAATCAAAATGAAAACCCTCTATCTTTTCCTGAGCGCTCTCCAAGGCTCTAGATATCAACTTGTGATGAATAGGCTCATCTTCCGGCATCCCCAGGCGTCCTATCATGGACTTGAGAGTATCAGAGGCGAAAACTCGCATCAACGAATCTTCAAGCGATACGAAAAACTGGGTTTCGCCCGGATCACCTTGGCGACCACTGCGCCCACGGAGCTGGTTGTCTATGCGGCGAGCTTCGTGGCGTTCGGTACCTAGAACAAAGAGACCGCCGGTGCTTTTGACTTGATCATACGACTCCGAAGTGTTGGGGTTGCCGCCGAGTTTGACATCCACGCCTCTACCGGCCATGTTTGTGGCTATAGTAACTCCGGATTTCTTGCCGGCTTGGGCAATAATCTCTCCTTCTTTTTCATGATTCTTGGCATTCAATATCTGGTGGGGCACCCCTTCAGTCCGCAAAAATTGCGACAATAATTCATTTTTTTCTATGGAAACCGTACCGACCAAAACAGGCTGACCTTTGGTATTGAGTTCTTTGATAGTCCTGGCAATGGCCTTGAATTTGCCGGCTTCGGTCCGGAATATCAGATCGGGATGATCAATGCGAATGGAAGATTTATTGGTCGGTACCGTGAATACTTCCAGGCCATAAACCTTGAAGAATTCTTCGGCCGATGTGGCGGCTGTGCCAGTCATTCCCGAAAGTTTCGGATACATCCGGAAAAAGTTCTGGAATGTGATGGAGGCATATGTGCGCGATTCTTGCTCCACTCGTACACCCTCTTTGGCTTCAACGGCCTGATGCAAGCCATCCGACCACCTACGGCCGGGCTGGAGCCGGCCTGTAAACTCGTCCACTATGACAATGGCTCCTTCGCGGACGACATATTCTTTGTCTTTGTGATACAGAGCTCGGGCTTTGATGGCAGTTTCCAGGTGATGGACAGACTTGATACCTTCTTGGGTGTATATATTGTCTAGACCCAGAGCTTTCTCGGCTTTGGCTATGCCCTCGGAGGTCAGCGCTATACCATGGCGCTTTTCGTCTATTGCATAGTCTTTTTCTGGAATGAAACTGGCTACCAGGGTCGCGAATTGTCTATAAATATTTTCAGCATCGCGGGATGGAGCAGATATGATCAGCGGAGTACGGGCTTCGTCTATCAGAATAGAATCTATCTCGTCTACTATGGCGTAGTGTGGGTCTCTTTGGCGCAGTCGTTCAGGACTATATTCCAGATTGTCGCGAAGATAGTCAAAACCAAATTCATTGTTTGTGCCATAAGTGATATCGGCATTATAGGCTTCGCGCCTGGAACAGGGTCGCAAATATTCATGAACAATGTGGAATGCTCCAGTCTGGTCGCGTTCTTTGTCTAGAGGGTCAGAAAATCCCCCACCCCTCTCCTTCGGCTTCGCCTCAGGATTCGGGGCACCCCCTTTTTCAAAGGGGGAATCCGCAGCCAAATCCCCCTTTGAAAAAGGGGGTGCCCCCGCAGGGGGCGGGGGATTTTCTTTCATTATCCTATGTTTACTATCATAAATAAAAGATGATTCATGCCCTATCACTCCGACCGAAAGTCCTAACATGTCATATATCTGACCCATCCAGACGGCATCCCTACGGGAAAGATAATCGTTCACAGTTACGATATGGACACCTTTGCCAGAAAGAGCTCTGGTGTATGCGGGCAAAGTGGCTACCAAGGTTTTGCCTTCGCCGGTCTTCATCTCGGCAATAGCTCCAGAATACAAAACCAGTCCACCAGAAAGCTGAACATCAAAATGTCTCTGTCCGAGAGTTCGGACAGCAACCTGGCGTACCACGGCGAATGTTTCTGGGACTAGAGAATCAATCGTTTCGCCTTTTCCCAGCCGAGCCCGAAACTCTTCTGTTTTGTTTCTCAATTCGGCATCAGAAAGAGCTTGGATAGAAGACTCAAAAGCGTTTATCTTGGACACTTCTGCCTGGAATTTGGGAACCCTAGTGCGAGACC
>MHRM01000016.1:0-2407 GCA_001822575.1 Candidatus Taylorbacteria bacterium RIFCSPHIGHO2_02_FULL_44_12 | reverse complement strand
CTCGCTCCTCAAACACCAACCTTCTCCACCTCCATTTGAATTTCAATATCCGTAGCTATTCTGACCCGTTCGGTCAATTCTCTCGCCAATTCATAGACATCTTTGGCTGTGGCGCCAGGTTCAGTCACGATAACCAATGCTTGTCGACCGTATGTGGCGACTTTGCCCTTGGCAAAACCTTTGACATTGCAGATTTTGTCCAGTATCCAAGCCAGTGTCACCTTGTATTTCCCGTCTTTTTGAACGAACCCTGGCAAATCTGGATATTTCCCTTTCAAACGAAGAAAATGAGTGGCTGGAATAACTGGATTCTTGAAAAAAGACCCTGCTGTGCCCCACTTTTTCATATCCGGAAGTTTGCTGGTGCGGATTTCTATGATTGCTTTTCGTACTTCAGCGAGGCGAGGCCTCGCTACCAGCGAGGCCTCGCCTCGCAGAACAAGTCGCCCAAAATACTCCCTTACATCCTTATAATCAATATTCACTTCCCCACTTTTTAATAAATTAAAATCAACTCTTGTGATGATGTATCGGCCTTTTTGGTTCTTGAATACGCTGTCCCTGTAAGAAAACTGACATTGTTCATTGGTTAATTCCATGAATTTCATAGTCTCTGTATCCAGAGCGCGGACCAGAATTATGGTCTTGGAAACTTCCGCTCCATAAGCTCCGATATTCTGTACCGGCGCCGCTCCGACCGTGCCCGGTATCAGAGAGAGATTTTCCAGACCATAGAGTCCTTGGTTTACAGTCGTGGAAACAAAATCCTCCCATATTTCACCAGCGCCAGCGGCGATGATAGTAAAATCCCCCACCTCGCTCTGCTCGACACCCCCTTTTTCAAAGGGGGATTTGGCTGCGGATTCCCCCTTTGAAAAAGGGGGTGTCCCGAGACCGAGCGAAGCGAGATTGAGGGACGGGGGATTTTTAATCTTCTTATGAATGTTAACCCCCATTATCCCCATCTTTATAACCAGACCATCAAAACCCTCATCGCCCACCAAAATATTTGAACCGCCTCCCAGAACAAAAAAAGGCAATTCCCGCTCTCGGGCAAAAATCACCGCCTCTACCAATTCTGCCTCATTAGTGACCACACAAAAAAACCGCCCTGGTCCGCCGATCCGAAATGTAGTCAGCGGCGCCAGTGGGATATTTTCACGGATATTCATATCTTATAAATCTATCGGTATCCAAAAACATATTCCGCCAAATGATGGCGAGCGGGTGTGAGCTCCAAATAAAATGTTTAAATTTATGTGAGTACAGCCGCTCGCCGTCGCTTGGCGGAATGAAATTAAATTTTTTGGTCTTTCAATCCAAATAATTATATCGCAAATGATTGTAGAAGCACAACAATGTCATGATTTACTTTGTGGATCATCTGGCTTGTCTAGGTCTTCAGGTCTGAAATTGTATAGATTGAGGCAAATATCTCTAAAATATATACCTCCAATTCTTCTAACAACATCCATGCCTATTCCATATCTATACGCCGCCTCTTTTAGTTTTTGATCAAAATCTCCAAAATCCATTTCATCAAAAAACTTAAAAGAAGCAGTTTGTATATCGTAAGGATTACTCATTCCATTCTTTGAGCGACACTGTGATATTAGGATATCTTTATTTTTATCTATATAGTCCTTCAGCCCGCTTCCAATTAGGATATCTTTACCTTTTTCTAGTAAAGCAATAGGAGAAGCGCTTGAAAAAGCGCCATCCATTCTTCCTTCAAGTCCTGTTAAACGTTTATCAAAACCATTAACTTCTGTTTCTACTTTTGTAAGACGGTGCGAAGCATACCAAGCACCAACAACAAGAGTGCTGATAATGCCGAGGGTTTTATATATTCCAATATTGATAATGATATCTGTTTCCATAAAATATATTACTATCATAACATGAGAGAAATAAGTAGCCTTGTATATTTCTGGATAAACTGTTGATTACCAGTTTCAAGGATATGTGTTTGGATATATCCGTAAGTAAACACGACGCTTCTGAAGCATAGACATTTTGATATATACATGTATCATCTTTCCTAGAATGTCGCCGATACTGTTTCGGCCAAAAAACCAAGAATATGAACGAAAATGACCAAATCCGTAGAGCAATCGTCAATGAAGTCTGCAAAGAATTTGATCTCAAAGATCCGAAGGAGATAAGGAGTGGCAAAAAGAGCACAAGCCTTCCACGCCGAGTCGCCTCTTATCTAATGAGGCAACATTTTGAGCAAACGGGAAACGATACATCCAAAACTCTAGGCATAGTATCTCCAAGCAATGTCTGGACTGGGGTGAACATGGTCAGGGGTATCGTGGAAAAGAACAAAGAAGGTGATCGGGAATTGATCGAGAAAATTAACAGGATCCAAGCGACCGTGCTTGCGTCTACTGACCTTCACCCA
>MHRM01000015.1 GCA_001822575.1 Candidatus Taylorbacteria bacterium RIFCSPHIGHO2_02_FULL_44_12 | reverse complement strand
ACCTTGAGGAGTGCTTGAGCTTCCTGGGTATTCGTCAAAGACACAGAAGTTGAACGATTGTAGTTTATGACATTGTATTGAAAAGCCGAAACCGCCACCATGATTACGACAGTCACAGCCACAGCCGTCAGAACTTCAATCAGGGTCATGCCTCTCTTGCCTTTAAGATACTTAAACAAGAACATGGCTTTATTGTAACGCGTTAAGCTAGGTGGTGCATTGTGGATGATATAAAAATCGCCACTCGGTTGAGCCTGATGGCGATGCGAAAATAAGGATAAAAGATCCAAGTCCCAAGGGTTACGAAACCACTGCGCGAGCACGGAGACACGGATTGGCACTGGACGGGCTGAACCAATAAACATAGACCTCGCGGTCGTCAGAGTACCAAAACACCCCGGGGACATCGCCATCGGAATAACGCGAGTTGCTACAGAGGGTGATATTGTTCTGATCTAGATGACTCCCGGTTGCTAGAAAGTACCCCAGCTCCAGGAGAAGGCGTTCCAGAAGAGTAGTCCCCTTTATGCCTTCTTCCATGAGAACCTTTGCTGATTTTCCCTTGAGTTCAGGATCAGCTTCTACCGTTTTCTGAAACCGCACACAGTATGAGCCATTGGCAGGGTTGCGGTCATTGGTAGGCACATTGCCATCAAGGTCCTCGGCGTAAAGAGACATTGCCACTCCTAGACTACGAAGTACCCCTACCACCTTGTTCATGGTGACGCCATGAATGACACACACATCCCAGAAGCCAGACTCGGGCTTGACCAAGATGTTAGACCTCTCAAACTCATTACTCATTCCAAGGAGTTTATAGACTTTATCCCAGTCTATGACGACCGCCTCCAGCGCAAATGGATCTTGATGATCCAAAAAGCGCTGAAAATTGATACCATTGATACTCCCGTCGTCTATTTGACGCCAGAAGTCCTTCATTTGAGAAGCCGACACGGTCGACCCCCCGACGAGCACTTTAGTACCCATATGTTTGTTTTCCTTTCATGCTACATGCGTAGCATTCGCACTAATTGATGAATAGCGGTGAACAAGACGGATGTCAAGCTCTCTATTCTTGGTCCAAGCTACCACAAATATCTATGTTTGTAAAGGATGTGAAGAGTAACTATAACTACCAGAAGAATCATCATTCCTTTATTAACTTTAGAATATCCTCATGCACCTTTTTTCCAGAACAATGAGTGAGTATACCGAGATATGACTTTATGGTGTGATTGAATTTTTCCGGTGAAATTAACCCTTGGATCATACGAGTTTTAGCCAAAATTATCTTCTTTAATATTCTTTTTTTGGTTTTTGTCCGCAAAATCCTGTAATTTGGTAAGACCACATAACCAAGAAAATCAATACTTTGAGTGCATTTACGAATAATGATCTTGTTTGGATGTAAATGTAAAAGCAGTTTGTCTTTTAGGAAATTATCAATACTATCTATGTGTTTCAAAATATTTGTCTTGTGCTCATCTAGAACCACAAAATCATCACAATACCGTAAATAGTATTTAACTTTCAGAGTATGTTTTACAAACTGGTCTAGTTCATTCAGATACACATTGGCAAAGAGCTGGCTGGTCACATTTCCAAGGGGCAATCCTATTCCTGGACATAATTCAAAACTGCGCATAATCAAAGATACCAGCCACAGAACATCTGGATCACTTATCTTTCTTTTTATAATATCAAAGAGAATATCATGGGATATATTATCAAAGAATTTTCTGACATCGCACTTGAGAGCATATGCCGGTCGTGTGTGATTACGCGTAATTCTCCTGATATATGTATTCAATTTGTTTACCCCGCGATGTGTACCTTTTTTGAAACGACAAGAGTAAGAATCTAAAATAAAACTGGGGTCAAAAATCTGATACAATACCCGAAACAAAGCCTGATTGACTAATCTATCAGCTACAGTAGCTTTGTGAATATGTCTCAGTTTTGGATCACGGACATAGAAAGATGTATATGGGCTCGGTCGCCACTCTTTTTCTTTGAGCGCTCTATGCAGTTTGAATATGTTGTCTTCCAAACGGAATGAAAAGTCCTGGACTTCTTCTTTATTTGTCTTTCCTCTCTTGAACTCTACCCATGCAGAAAAAATATTTTTCAAAGAAATAACATGGACAAAAAAATTTTCAGTAAGATACCCCCCCCCGACGAGATTTTGACGTTCCTATTGTTCACAAGATTGGTGGGTTTTATAAAAACATATATAGACTCGGTTCCAAGGTGCCAAAAAGAGATAAATTTGGTCTACATTTGAAAGTTGAAAATCTATGTATTGATGTTTTGACTATAGCAATTGATGCGGCATTGGCGCAAGCAATAAAAAAGAAAATATTGTTGTATGATTTGCGTGTTAAAGTTGAGATGCTTAAACATCTTATACGGCTGATGAATGAACTCAATATTATCGAGATGAAAATATATATTTTCCTTGAAGCACAACTCCAGGAAATATCAAAGATGGCTACCGGATGGATCAAATACCTGGATGCGGAAAAAGGGGTCGCTTGACCCCCTCACCACACGATACTTCTGCGCGAGCACGGAGATTCGGATTGGCATTGGACGGGTTGTTCCAATTAACATAGACCTTGCGGTCGTCAGAGTTCCAATTCACCCTTGGGACATTGCCATCGGAATAACGCGAGCTCGCTTCTATCCATGTCCATCCATATCACCAGGTATCTTTTGCAAAATCCCTTGAGTTATCTTGCGGTTGCAAGCAGTATGCTAAGTCAGCGCCTAATGAGAGCGCATCCTCACCAGAGATGGATAGGCAGTTTCGTTAAAAACTGTGGCAAATCGATATCCATCTTCATCCTTTACCGACTGACAAAGACAAACTATAGACCGATTGTAATAGCCGGAAATCATTCTAGCACAAAAATCGCCACCCAAACCAAGCCTGATGGCGATGCGAACACAAGGATAAAAGATCCAAGGTTCAAGTGTTACGAAACCACTGCGCGAGCACGGAGACCCGGATCGGCATTGGACGGGAAGCTCCAACGAACAAAGACCCTGCGGCCGTCAGAGCCCCAACCCACCCCCGGGACATTGCCATCGGAAACACGCGAGCCACTACAAAGGGTGACATTGTTCTGGTCCATGTGGCACATTTTATCAAACAAATAACCTTCGCCAGCAACAAGCCGCTCCAGAAGCGTAATCCCTTTCACTTTTTCCTCGGCAAGAGTATTCGCCGATTTGCTCTCAAGCTCCTGATCTGCTTCTTGCCGATCTCGGATCCAGATTCCATACGATCGATCTTTCGGAGTCCGATCGTTGATATTTACGAATCCATCAAGATCATCTTTGTACAGATAGACTTCGTGAATGGTCTGCGCAGTCTGGACCCACTTTTGATGAGTGAGACTCTTCGGGATTATGACCAATCTGTCAAATCCAACGACCCTTGTCGGAATGTATAGGTTGGAGAAGTCGGGGTTTATTTTGTAGAATCCGCGATAGTGAGCCGCCCACCATTCAACTCTGTCGTTGATATCAACCTCCGCACATTTCATCGGAGCAAAAGGGTCTCTACCTTCAGCCAGAGCTTCAAAGTGCTTTTGGCCAAACGAACCGTTTTTCACTCTGATCACAAGTCCTTCCAAGTGACCAGCCAACTGTTGAGCCGTCATCGGCGTCTCAATGATGTCCACCTTTTGGGTAGCCATGTTTTTCATGTTTCTCCTATGTTGTGTTTGTTGTTTCAAAAGCTTTGCGTTGCTAAATGACAACTATGCTTAGTATCTAGCCAAAAAAATACCACATCTTTATCATTCAAGTCAATGCCCCAACTCCACTTCCCATTCCTGCCAATCGGAGCTGACCACTACATCACTCTCATATAGAGAGTAGCCTGCCTTGTAAACTGACATGTGATATGTCCCCGATGAAAGACCGGTGAAGGCCGTCTGACCGGGCGGAGTGCATGAAGAAGTGAAAGTGAAGGCTGTATCGGAGATATTCGGAGTATTAGTTGCCGACTGCGTGGCAAGATAAGCCTTGTACCTAGCATACCTGTCTCCACTATGCCCATTCCAGATCGTAGAGTCCGGAACCGAATAAAAAGTATTGCTGGTGCCATCCGGGCCTTTGAAATTCCATGTGGTAGTGGCAGTAACTGTGGCATTACTAGCAAACTGGAAACGGACGCTGGCTGGCCCTACCGCTATCGGTTGATCCGACGGA
The DNA here is from genome assembly GCA_001822575.1 of Candidatus Taylorbacteria bacterium RIFCSPHIGHO2_02_FULL_44_12. Classification (GTDB taxonomy): domain Bacteria; phylum Patescibacteriota; class Minisyncoccia; order Phycocordibacterales; family PALSA-1337; genus C7867-002. Next base: position 13,132 of record MHRM01000015.1, on the reverse strand, counting down.
GCCCATACAAAATTATAGAAATTACTGACCGAGCCTGTATCAAATGTGGAGGATTCCAGAGTGCCTGTGGAGGCATAGGAACCGAAGACTTCTTTGAGACGGATATCACCTGCAACAGTAGTATTATCTATATTGGCATCGTCCGACCAATATTTGGAAGGATTTGAGAAAGATTCCTGGCCAAATCCACCTGACCAATCAGTCTGATTTAGGTATCCCTTGCCGGTAGTCTCTGTTGTACTAGAGACCCCGTCCTCCGAAATAGCCACCAAGGCATCGGATAGTGGCAGTCCGGTAACACTGTCTTTGACCGTTACCAGAAGTGCCCGCGGATTTTTGACAGCCAAAACCAATTGCACAGACTGACTAGCAGAGGGATTGACTGTGACCGGATTCAAGGGGTTGACCCCGACTATATCATAGACAGTATCAATAGGATCTATGACATATGTGTCCCACTCCATTGAGCCCAGATCCAAAAGACCGGAAGGATTGGTAGCCATATTAGATGAATATTTCGGCACTCCTTGACCTATATCCTTGGAGCCTGTCAGAGAAAAATCAAAATCGCCTACGGCTTGGCATGTGGGGGTAAGACTCTGAAAAGCCAGGGAGCCAAGCCGGTCTATGGCAAAGCTGATCTGGGTAACCTGCTGTAATATGACAGTGGCGTCTGGCTTGGAAGGATCGGGATTGTCGGCTCCACCGGGCGGGTATGTCCTGTCGCTAGAATATCCAGACTTGGAAACCGTCACTCTATAGGCATTTGTTCCAGGAGGCACATCCACCAGTTGGAGCAGTCCTCCATCATCGGTGATATCGTCTATAACAATAGTTGTAGTTGTGGCTACATTGACAACATGGACTGCCGCTCCCTGAACCGGCTGACCATTGGCATCAAATACCTTTATGAATAAAGCGCCATTGGTGGAAGCCGTTTCCAGATTCTTCGGCGCTACCCGGCCGGAAAGAGTAATGGGTGCCATTCCTCTACAATCACTACAGGAAACAGTAATCTCCAAGAGCTTGTTGTCAGCCGGAGAGAGATCGTTTGGAACACCGCCAATAGTGCCGTCAAACGATAAGTCCACATTGCGGACTGTGCTGGTAACACTGAAAGTAACACCGCCACGGACAAGGGTTTGTTGATGCGGAATAAGGCCGACTGGTATGCTATTTTGAACACCGACATCCGAATATGGCATGTTCCGGGCTAGTTCAAACTGCTCATTAGCCAGAGACACAGCCAGGACCCTATACTGTCCGAGATCAACTAGCTTGAATAGACCAACATAGGCATTGTAAGCGCCAATAGCAATGACCAGAAATACCGCTGATCCCACTATTACTTCCACCAGAGTGAAGCCTTTTTTGTTTTTAAATTCCGCACCCACTCCCGTTCTCACCTTTTGATCCTTCATTCGGTAATTGTACCTTACTTCTGATTCCATGTACCAATTCTTGTTTTTATGTCAATGTATTGCCAAATTGGGTATGATTGGGTATGATTGGGTATGTCTAATAATACCCAATAAAATGAGTGAAAATAGGTTCAACAAACGAATAAAAATAAGTTCTGAAATACTTGCCAAGATTGCCAGAATAGATGAATTCAAAGGCCTTTGGCGTGGAAGCATCAATCTCAATCCAGCTATTTTGAAAAGGCTTAAATATACGGTGGTTATTACTTCTACTGGAGCCTCTACTCGCATTGAAGGTTCCAAAATGAACGATGCTGAAGTCGCCAGACTTTTGCGTGGTTTGAAAACCACCCCGCCAAAGAATAGAGATGAACAAGAAGTCGCTGGCTACGCCGATCTCATCGGAAGGGTTTTTGACAATTACAAGGACCTTAAACTAACCGAAAATAATATCCTACACTTTCATGGAATACTCCTGAACTATTCAGCCAAAGATCAACCCCACAAAGGGAGATACAAGGCTGGAGATAATGTCGTGGCCGCTCAAAATGAAAAAGGTCAGAATGTTATTTTGTTCAAAGCAACGCCTCCCTTCTTGGTAAAGAAAGAGATGGAAGAGGCAATTGATTGGACTGTCAGTGAACTCAACAAGAAAGAACTTCACCCGATTCTCGTCATAGCCAACTTTATCTTTGAATTTCTGGCTATCCATCCATTCAGTGACGGAAACGGTCGCCTTTCGCGCGCCCTAACCAATCTTCTCTTACTCCGAGCCAACTATGTTTATGTACCATATATATCGCTTGATGAAATCATAGAAGATACCAGAAGCGAGTATTATATAGCCCTAAACGCTAGGCAAAACAAGCATAAAACCGATAGTGAGGATATTACTCCTTGGTTGAATTACTTCCTTTATACTCTTCTGACTCATTCCGATAAAGCTCACAAACTGATGCAGGGTGAACATCCAGAGATGCTCCTATCAGGAAGCCAAGAGAAGGTATTGGCGCTCTTTCTTGCCGACAAAGCATTGAGTATTTCTGACATTTCCGAGAAACTCCATGATGATGCCAGCAGAGAAACAACAAAAAAGATTCTGGCACGATTGGTAGAGCTTCGCTTGATCCAGCTCATTGGTCGTGGAAGAGGAGCGAGATACAAGAGAGTTCTATAACAACCTATATAGCATTCACCAGAGAGTACATCGGCGAGATCATAGCGATAGCGAAGAAACCGACCGCGGCGGCGATCACTATCATCAAGACCGGCTCTATGATCGTGGACATGTCTTTGGTTTTTTGAGCCACATCATCTTCATAGTAGACCGCCACTCCAAGAAGCATCTCGCCGATTTTCCCTGTTTCTTCACCGACACTCATCATTTCCACCAAAAACACTGGATACAGATCTGTATGACTATTGAATACCGATGACATTAGTTCGCCTTTCTTGATGGCATCACGAGCCTGCTCCAAGACCGCCTTGAAATGGACATTTTGGAGAACATCGGCAGTGATATTGACAGACTCCACCACATCCACGCCAGAATTCAAAAGTGAAGATAGGGTTCTGCCTGTCCTAGCCGCATTGACTTCACGGATCAAAAGCCCGATCACCGGTATCCGCAATATAAGAGCTTGAATCAAGCTTTTTCCAGTCGGAGTTTTGATCGCCCAATAGGCTCCAGCCACGATCAAAATGAATACCGCCAATATCACCAACCAATAGTCCTGAAAGATATTGCTGGTATTGAGGACCAGCCGAGTAGTCAGAGGTAGCGGCACATTGAGCTCCACAAATGTCTTCAGGAGAGTCGGGACCACAAAGACAAACATTAGGATAGCGATAATTACCATCACACAAACGATCACTGCCGGATATATGAGGGCTCCCTTGACTCGTCGCTCCAGAGCGTGAGCGTTGTCCATCTGCATGGCTACAACCTTGAGAGACTCGGCCAGGGTACCGCTTTGTTCTCCAGCATGGACCATGGAAATAAAAAGCCGAGAAAATACCAGCGGATGTTTTGACAAAGCGTCAGAGAGAGTCATCCCCTTGCCTATTTCCGCGATCAGAGAGGCTACGATAGCCTTGAATGTCTTGTTGCGCGTCTGACGCTCCAAGACCGACAAGGCTCTGGAGAGAGCCAAACCGGCTTGAAGCATAGACCCGAGATTGCGGGCAAAATTGATTTTTTCAATAGTCTTGACTCGCTTGAATATCCCGTGAAGCCCTCCCAGACCAGGGATGAGCCGTTGGGAGTGTTCCTCCACACTAACCACTTCCTCGCCATTTTCACGGATCATGTGATACAGATCATAGCGATCACTTGCATCGCTTTCGCCAGAATATATTTCTCCTGATGATTTTTTTGCCTTGAATGTAAAGTGAGCCATTGTTTTATTCCGATACCACCCTTATGACTTCCTCTATGGTCGTCATTCCGGCCATGCATTTGAATATGCCATCTTCGAGCATAGTCAACATACCTTCTTTCTTGGCCTGACTCTCTATCTGTTCCGAAGTTGACTCTTTCATCACCAGCTCTTTTATGCTTGCGGTCATAGGCAATACTTCATGTATACCAACTCGCCCTTTGAAGCCATCGTCATCCGGACCGTTAACGGCTTTCCAAAACGGGATTTTGTCCCAGCCGTCCGTGGCCTTGACGATCTTTTCCGCCTTGAGGGCAGACAAAACACGATCAAGATTAACTAGTTTTTCCAATTCATTGAATTGGGCCTTGGATAACATATATCGAGCTTTTTTATCGGTCAGACGGCGCACTAGGCGTTGGCCGATAATGACATTTATGGTGGAAACTAGAAGAAATGATTCGGCTTTCATATCTAGAAGGCGTGGAATAGCTCCAGCGGCCGAATTGGTGTGAAGTGTGGAGAGCACCAAGTGTCCCGTCAGAGCGGCATTGACTGCCAGAGCGGCCGTCTCATTGTCGCGAATCTCTCCAACCATAATAATATCCGGATCCTGGCGGACCAGAGTTCGTATCCCTTGGGCAAAGGAGAAACCGATTTCTGGACGGACCTGGGTCTGGTTGATCCGAGCCATCTGGTATTCTATCGGGTCTTCAATGGTAGAAATGTTGACATCAGGGGTATTCAATATGTCCAGCATAGTATACAAAGTGGTGGTCTTGCCGGAACCGGTCGGTCCAGTAGTCAAAATCATTCCGGTAGTCTGCTTGAGGGCTTTGTGGATGCGTTCCAAAGACTCACCGTGAAAGGTAAGGTATTCAAGAGTAAAACCGGAAATATTCTCGCGCAAAAGGCGCATGACGATCTTTTCTCCGTAATATGTGGGCAAAATAGAAACACGGAAAGAGACTTTTTCATTGTTGATATCTACCTTGAATCGTCCATCCTGGGGCAAGCGTTTTTCATCCAATCTTAGATTGGATAGAACCTTGATACGAGCAGACAGAGACGGTCCAGCCTGTCGTGGCAAGACCATAGCATCATGCAAAAGTCCGTCTATCCGGTATCGGACCAAGGCCTGGTTTTCCATAGGTTCTATGTGTATATCAGAAGCATTTTCCAAGGTGGCATGCTTGATCAGGGTATCTACAATCCGAATTACCGGAATATCTTCGGCGATTTTTTTGAGATCATTCTCGGAAAGAGTCTCTCCTTTCTCTTCGGATATCATCTGGAGAGAAGCAGTTTCTTTTTGCAAAAGGTCGCCAAATTCAGCCTTGAGGCTCTTTTGATACTGTATCAAAGCTTCTTTGATGGAATCAGAATCTGTTAGTCGTGGCAGGATCTTCAGATTAACTTTCTTCTTGATAAAATCTATAGCCGAAAGATCGTTAACATCCAACATGGCTACTTCCAGAGCGGCATCTGTCTTCTTGAAGGCAACGATATTATGACCCCGAGCAATTGGTTCGGGAATCAGAGAAAGTGTTTCAAAAGATATTCTCTTGCCTTTGAGATCGACGAAGGGTATGCCGATAACATAGGCATGCATCCGGCGGAGATTGTCAGGAGTGATTTTCCCAGCTGTAACCAATATGTCTCCGAGCCTCTTATCGTCTTTTTCGGCTTCGGCCCGAGCACTCTCTATATCCTCCTTGGCGACCAAGCCGGAGTCCATGATGAATTTGTAAAGTTGAGTATCTTCTACGAGCATTACCGGAAATTATAGCATGGGGCGAGGTCGGATCTTGTCCAACATTAGTATTTCTCCGCGTAGCGGTTAGGGTATTATAGAAATTTCCTTTTTGGATTGGCATAATGTTTTATCTCTTGAAGAGGTCCAGATAGTTGAAATACATATTTCCGTGTTACCAGATATCAACAAAAAGTGCAATAAGGATATGTGTATTACGACTTGGCGTAAAAAGACGGTATAATTAGGCTTCAGAGACTTCAAAATAATGAGGAAACATGTCAGTCGTCTTACTTATTTTCATATTCATTCGCAATATCAATAACCCTATCCCGTAACAATTTGGTATTTCCATGACCTAACATGCCCAGATATGATTGTACTGTTTCTATTTTGCCTTGTTTCCCTCTAATCCTTCTGAACATCCGCTTTTTCGTGCCAGTCCTCAATGCCCGATAATCGGTAAAATTGACCCACCCAAGATAATCAACTCCGGAAGAGACGGTCCTTATGGACATTTTATTCGGATGAATCTCCAGATTCAGTTTATGCCGGAGAAAATCATTTATGCGCGGAATAATGCTCTGAATCCACGATCTGTCAGATGAGAGGATCACAAAATCATCAGCGTAACGGATATAACATTTTGCTTTGAGCTTGTGCTTCACGAATTGATCAAACTCATTCATATACACATTGACGAGTAATTGTGAGGTTAGATTTCCAAGCGGTAAACCAACTCCCTTTCCGGTTGAGTGAAAACTACCAATAATCTCTGAAATCAGACCAATAATATCCCTATCATGAATGTAGCGGGTCAGAATAGAAATAAGTGTGGCTTGATCAATTGAAGCAAAAAACTTTCTGATGTCACATTTGAGAACCCATGCTGTTTTGGTATGATTTTGCGAGACTTTGTAGGCAAATTTGCAAAAACGATTGACAGCCCTGTGTGTTCCCTTCTCCAGCCTGGAAGATAAGGAATCTGATATGAAAGTGCGGTCAAAAAACGGGTACAGCATCCTATGGAGAGCGTGATGCAATAGTCTGTCGCGAACAATGGCTTTGTGAATATCCCTCGGCTTGGGATCATAAACCTTGAATGCCTCATAGGCAGAGTGTCTGTAATTTTTTGCCACCAAATCGCGGTGTAGAGAGATAATATTTCCCATCAGATCACGCTCAAATTCCTGGATATCTTTACGTGACCGCTTTCCGCAAGAAAATTCTTTCCACGCTCCAAGGAGATTTTCAAGAGAAATGATATGATCATAGCTATGTTTGAATTGAATTCGCGGCATATCAATGAAGTACCCCCCCCCCCCCACGGATTTTGCCAGTTTTGGCGAAAGTGAAGGATGTATATTTGCTTTGGCATGGTTATGCCCATGATATCCCCAAGACACAAAGATATTCTTTTGGTTATCGTATTGATGCATTGTTTGTGGAAATTATAGAAGCTATCGCCGCCGCCAGCTTTCTACCAAAAGAAGAGAAGCGACCATATGTTCGTCTATCCATAAAGAAAGTTGATGCCGCCAAAATACTGATCATGATCCTCTGGGAATCAAAATCCCTCAATGACAAGAGATACATTGCACTGTCATTGAAACTAGATGAGATCGGTCGTAATCTCGGTGGCTGGAGTGGCCAACTCGCAAAATCCCTGGAAAATACTGGTAATAAACAAAACTCTTCCACAAAGTAGGCGACTGGTAAGTCGTTCCGTGAGGAAGAGAAATGAAGAGAGTTGCGGAGACCGCGGCTGGATTGTCATCGCTGAAATCATTGTCAAGCCAGTTGTAGTTCCAGTTCCACCTGTCGTCGTTCCAGTAGAGGTAACGGACATAGAGGTTGCCAGAGTTGCGGTATCGTATGGAAGTTCGTCCATGCCACCCCCCCTTGAATACTCTCGGGGTTGAATCTAATTTGGCATTTTATTTAGCACAGTCAACACCAAACTGGCTTTGAATTAATGCTCAAAAATTCCATACCAAGTAGCTTCATTTTTTGAAGTTTCTACATAAGTCCTCCATCCAGAGTTCTACCTGTCAACAAAGACGGGCATAACCGCAGACGCTCTCAACTCATGGATACTGGATTCGGCCGCAGGAAGCCGGAAAAATCCTGACCGCCTGCAGATTCGCCTACTACCAAGGCTATACTAGCATAAAAAAGTTCCGCGATCTCCATAGAGCGCGGAACAAGAGCAAAGGTCACAGTGCACAGTGCACAAAGTACAGAGCGACCGAAGCTTGAGTGCTAACTTGCGGAGACCGCGGCCGGATCGCCAACGCGGAAATCAAAGACAAGCCAGAAGCAGCCCCAGCACCACCTGCCGCCGAACCAGTAGAGGCAACGGACACAGAGGTCGCCAGAGTCGCGGTAAATCGTTCCCCAGAAAAATATGGCTTTACCTTTCCACTCTTCTGGAATAAGGTGTTGATTTTCAGGACGGAGAAGGTAATCAAGGATATGAGCGGTGTAGACCCGCTCCTTGGCGAGCTCCAGGCGAAGCTCGTTTCCTACAATACACTTGGCACCTTTCTGTCCGTTTGCCAGATGTAGAATGATCTTTTTGGGATCAAACTTAACCAAACCTCGAACCCTATTTGGCAACTGTTCTGTTTCGGGAAGCACTTCCCAGTTATTAGGAACGAAAACTGGGACATCGCAGTTTATAATATGTTCAAGTGACTTGATCTCGGCACGCCCACGCAGGAAAGAAAGCACCTGGCGGCACTTATCCTCGCTCTGCGTAAGCTCCGAGAAATCCGTTAGCTCCCAACCAACTTTAGCTGCCGTGATTGCCAGTTCGTGACCCGCACCACAACCGAATTCAGACGCATTCATGTGAACTTATCCTTTTATTTTTGACCTATCCCCTTTTTGGGACATATCAAGTTTTTTATTTTTGCTGGACTCTTCACCACAGCACTCAATGGCCTGATATTATTTAAGAAACTCAAGCAACTGAATGCTGTGGCAAATGGGGACATTTTGCTAATTAGCACGATTTGTGTCAAAGAACTACTCCACAATGGTACGCCTAAATCCAGTAAATGTCAATAGTGTGGGGATAAGTATGCTATGTTATGCTTTTGCTGTGTTTCTCCCTGTTCGCCCCCCGGCGGACATTTTAGTTAAAAGATTAAGTTTAATTGTCGGGTTCATAAATAAAAAAATACCATGTTTGATCTAAAAACTATAAACTCCGTTGTTCAACAGCTAGAAGAAGAACGCGGCATACCGCGCGAGAAGACCCTAGAAGCCATAGCTATGTCCCTAGCCACAGCTTACAAAAAGGAATATGGCAAGAAGGGTCAGATAATCCGTGCTTCATTTGACTCCAATAGCGGCACAGTAGAGTTCTGGCAGGTCAAGATCGTCGTTGATCGGGCCCAAGTGATCATGGAAGGCGATGAAGAGCCAGAAACAAATCTCAAGGAGACCGCTCTGGAAGATATCAAGATCCGTTTCAACCCCGAACAACACTTGCTGACTGAAGATGCCAGAAAGATCAAGCGAGATGCTGTTGTTGGCGATGAATTGGTATTCCCTCTAGAAGCTAGGGCTGACTTTGGAAGGATTGCCGCCCAAACTGCCAAACAAATCATCATCCAAAAGATCCGCGAAGCAGAAAAAGTCTCTGTCATGGCGGAATATGGCCAGAAAGAGGGCGAAATAGTAGCCGGTACCGTAGAGCGCGTAGAGCGCGGTATAGTCTATATAGATATGGGCAGAGCCGTCGGCGTCGTTCCTTATGAAGAACAGATTCCCAGCGAACGCTGGAAAACCGGAGACCGTATTCGGGCCTTTCTTTATGCTGTTGAAGAAACCCCAAAGGGCATTGTTCTCAAATTATCGCGTTCTCATCCCAAGTTTCTAGCCAAACTCTTTGAAGCCGAAGCCCCCGAAATATCACAAGGAACGGTAGAAATCAAGATCATAGCCCGCGAAGCTGGCTCACGATCCAAGATCGCCGTCGTCTCCCACGATCCTCATATTGACCCGATCGGCTCATTGGTCGGGCAACGCGGAGTACGGGTCGGCACTGTCACCAGCGAACTTTCTGGTGAAAAAATAGATATCGTGGAATGGAATGAGGACCCAGCCCTATTCATAGAAGAATCCCTTTCCCCCGCCGAAGTAGTCAGTATTGAGCTTGACGAAAAAGAACATAGAGCTATCATCACCGTAACCGAAGATGAACAGTCCCTAGCCATCGGCCGCGGCGGCCAAAATGTCCGCCTAGCCGCCAAACTTACCGGCTGGAAGATTGACATTCGTTCATCTGGAAGCACCGAAATATCCTCATCTCAAACAGAAACCCCCTAGGATCTGATCCATAATTTTAATTATTAAAACAATATCACTATGAATCCATACATCATATTCTCTATCGCTAGCTCAATCATCGCTATTGGATATGGTTTATTCCTGATATCTTCCATTATGAAGAAATCGGCTGGCAATGAACGGATGGGTGAGATCGCTTTGGCTATACAGCAAGGCGCCAAGGCTTATCTCAACCGCCAATACCGAACCATTGCTATTATCGCCATCATCTTATTTATTATTCTTTGGTTAGCCTTGAATATTACTCTGGCTCTCGGTTTCTTGGTCGGAGCTATACTATCTGGTCTGGCTGGTTATATAGGCATGAATGTATCTGTTCGGGCAAATGTTCGTACCACCGAAGCGGCTAGAGACGGTCTCTCCAGTGCTCTTTCTGTGGCCTTTAGAGGTGGGGCTGTTACGGGCCTTTTGGTCGTAGGTCTAGCTCTTCTTGGTATTACGATCTTTTATAGTCTTACGAAGGATATTTCCGCTCTGATTGGCTTGGGCTTTGGGGCCAGCCTTATTTCTATATTCGCTAGACTGGGTGGAGGTATTTTCACCAAAGCCGCTGATGTCGGCACTGACCTTGTCGGCAAAGTAGAGGCTGGTATTCCCGAAGATGATCCCAGGAACCCGGGAGTTATCGCCGACAATGTTGGTGACAATGTCGGCGATTGCGCTGGAATGGCCGCCGATCTATTTGAAACATACGCTGTCACAACTATTGCCGCCATGATCTTGGGATATTCTTTATTCCCAGGAAATCAAAATGCCGTCATATATCCCTTGGCTATTGGTGGCATGGCCATCATTGCTTCAGTCATCGGCACATGGTTCGTTCGTTTGGGACGCTCCGAGAATATAATGGGGGCTCTATACAAAGGCCTTGCCGCCACTGGAATACTATCAGCTTTGGCTTTTTATCCTCTGACTTCTTCTATCATGGGAGACAATGGCATATATACTGCCATCCAGTTATTCCTCTGCGCCATCGTCGGTCTGATCGTTACAGCTCTATTGGTCGTCGTTACCGAATACTATACTTCCACAAAATACGCTCCCGTCCAATCCATTGCCGAAGCCTCCCTGTCTGGCCATGGAACCAATATCATTCAAGGCCTAGCTATATCCATGAAGGCAACAGCATGGCCTCTGATAGTGATTGTGGCCGGAATCCTAACTGCCTACTACTTTGCCGGTTTGTATGGTATTGCCATTGCCGCCATGAGCATGCTTTCTATGGCCGGCATAATTATTGCCATAGATGTCTATGGACCTATCACTGACAATGCTGGCGGTATAGCCGAAATGGCTCATTTGCCGCCCGAAGTCCGCAATGTTACCGATCCTCTAGATGCTGTTGGTAATACTACCAAGGCTGTTACCAAGGGCTATGCCATAGGTTCTGCCGGTTTGGCCGCCTTGGTGCTTTTTGCTTCATATACCGAAGCGGTAGGACCCGGTTTTTCCTTTAGCTTGAATGATCCAAAAGTGATTGTCGGACTATTCATCGGTGGACTATTGCCTTATTATTTTGCGGCCTTGTCTATGGAAGCTGTTGGTCTAGCCGCCAGTAAGGTCGTTGAAGAGATCCGTCGTCAATTCCGAGAGATCCGAGGTCTTATGGAGGGCACAACCAAACCTGACTATGCCCAAGCCGTAGATATCGTTACCCGAGCGGCCCTCAAAGCCATGATCATTCCTGCCCTCATTCCTATTCTAGCTCCCATTCTCGTCGGTTTTGTTTTGGGACCAGTTGCTCTGGGAGGACTACTGGTGGGCAGTATCATTACCGGACTATTCGTAGCTATATCTATGACATCAGGCGGCGGGGCTTGGGACAATGCCAAAAAACACATTGAGCAAGGCAACCACGGCGGCAAAGGTTCCGATGCTCATAAGGCGGCCGTTACCGGCGACACAGTCGGTGACCCCTACAAAGACACAGCTGGTCCAGCCATCAACCCAATGATCAAAATCCTCAATATTGTTGCTCTTCTGATTGTTGCATTCATTGTTTAAGGATAATGCTCTGTTTTTTCTGCCTGTCCTGCAGACATATTCCGCCCTCCGCCGATCATCTCCTTCACAAACCCTGATTCTTTAGCAGAACGCGAGTTGTATACAGTATATAATCTTTGTTTTTTTAAAAGTCGGGTTTGTGAAGGAAATGATACGGCTTTGGGCGTCCGAAGACCCCCAGCAAATACTTGACCATCCAGACATCTTCGGAGCCGCCGCACATGCATTGTAATACTACCCGTTCCTTGCGGCGGCGAGAAATAGGGTGATCTCGTCGCTAGTCTCTGTAGGGAGCGATGAGATCAACCCGTGTCTGGAGGGTCAAGTATTTGCTGGGGATCTTTAATTTCTATGTTATACTATTTCATATTCCTTATTATTCAAATACCAAAACCAATATGAAAACCTATCACCCGACACTTGCAATTATTTTGCTTCTAGCTTTCTTCCTTCCAGGTATTATTCACGCAGAAGAAACTATAATGACAACAGATGCAGATGCTTCGGTTACCAATACCGAAAACTCTCGCAGAACAAACACTTCTGTAGACACTAAGATACAAAGCCCCCGCCCCATTCCCGTTATGATCCGGGAAAAATTGCGAATAAATAACCAAATAAAAAATGAAAGTGATGATAACAAAAGAGACCGTCGCCCCATAGCAACCAGTACCCGTCCAATGGTCAAAGAAGCTCGGGTCGCCATTCGTCTTGATCTTTTCAAAGCCGAACAATCCAGACTGATAAAACAATTAGAATTGGCTCTTTCCAATCTGACCCAAATCCGGGGAAGAATCGTATCCAGGATAGACAAAATGCGAGAGTCCGGACGCGATGCCACCGAAGCAAATCGGCTTTTGATCCTGGCTGACACTAAATTCACAGCCGCCAAGGCTACTATTGCCACCCTAGTCTCTTACGAACCGAGTCAATCCAACGATATTGATACCAATGCCAGCTCGTCTGTCAGTGTAAAGCTAGAGAAACCCAGGGCTGTCGGCCGAGAAGCCATTCAAGCCATCAAAGATGTTCGTGAAGCTCTGACCGCCGTAGTACGGGCCATCGCTCATAGTATGGGATTACGAGGAAATGCAACTACTACCATCAATGCTGATGATAATTAAAAATTAAATAAAAAAGCATGGACAACAATTCAAACAACCAGCCTCCACAGACAGTTTCAAATACAACATTTACCCCTCCCACCTCTTCCTCAT
>MHRM01000014.1:22228-46971 GCA_001822575.1 Candidatus Taylorbacteria bacterium RIFCSPHIGHO2_02_FULL_44_12 | reverse complement strand
CACAGAAATAAAGAACTATATAAAAATCAGTGAGGCAAGACCCTTTGTCGTAAATGATAAATCGTATTTAATACCAAAAAAATCAGTTTTCAATAAAATTGTTGGAGATAGTGATTTTGAGTTGGTATTTTCGGATTTTCTTGAAAATTGTGATGATGTAATTTCTTTCGCAAAGAATTTTCAAAACAAAGAAGCGGGTGCGCTCAGAATTGAGTATAAAAATTCAGAAGGATTTATAGCTACCTACTACCCGGATTTCTTTGTGAAAAAAGACGAGAAAACTGTTTATATTATTGAAACAAAAGGGAGAGAAGAAGAAAATGACAAGTTGAAATTTGAAAGATTACAGAAGTGGTGTGAGGATGTGAACAATCGTCAAAATCGTGTTGTCTATAAAGCACTTTATATAAAACAAGAGGAATGGAAAAAAGATAAACTCAAAAACTTTGATGAGGTTGTGAGAGTCTTTAGCTTGAAATAATTTATGGAAATCGAATCAAGACAACCCCATAGCAAAGCAAGCTTGCAACGGGGCAGGCAAATACTTGAACGACGGAAGGAGATCGAGCAGGAGCTCGTGGATATGCTCAAGGAGACCGAGAGCGATTTTACCTTGGATCACGTCCGGGATGCCATTTATAACGAGGAGGACAACGACGACATGATGAAAGTCGTGGCTATGTTTGATCGTGGCGGAGACGCTTCGGAATTGAGCAATGTGCTCGAGCTGGTAACCGACGCGTGGAATTACTTTCCACACAAAGTCCTTGGCGGTATCTCCCCGGCCGAGAAGTTGCTAGAGCATCAAAACAAGAAATGACTTATGCACAACCCGGGGTCTTGTGGGGATTTTTTGAGGAGTGCTATAATACATTAACAACTGAATAGCAAACTGCCTCAAGGGGCAAACCTGAAAGGTATTCCGAGTCCAAGGGCTCGCGATCCAATTATCATATTTTGTGGTAGCGGATCGCGAGCTCTTTTGCGTTTCGGAGGTCAGTACAAATATGAGACAAAAAAGAGTTCCCAACTTCCGAAAGGAAGTCATCTACAGGGAATCGCCAGACAAGAAAGATCGCATCCGTCAGCTTTGGGATTTGCTCATTTCCTTGCCGAAAATTGATCTGTTTAAAGAAACCTGTCACAAGTTTTTGAGCAAAATAAACGATCCGAAAATCGTGACAGAACGGCTCAAAAAAGATATAATAAAACTCGTAATTGATGAAGTGGTGATCGAAGTCGAGAGCGTCAAGATTTTTGCCACCATCCCTCTGCCGAATAAGATTCACGAACGGGAAATGGACAAAACTGACATTCCCGGCCCGCGCTACGCCGAAGGCTCCGGCGAGGCGAGTACTTTTAATGCTGGGGCTACCTTAGGCCCGGTGAACGAAACGAATATGGCCAGAATTTGGAATAAACACAAACAATCAAATACCCCTCTTAAAAGAAAGGTCTTCGTCGGCCTATCCGGCGGGGTAGACAGCGCGGTATCGGCGGCTATTTTGAAACAGAAGGAATATGATGTTACCGGGGCTTTCATTAAGATCTGGCAACCGGATTGGCTGGAATGTACTTGGCGGGAAGATCGTCTGTCTGCGATGCGTGTGGCGGCGACTCTCGATATCCCGTTTCAAGAAATTGACTTGACGGAGGAATACAAGAAAACGGTTATTGATTATATGATCTCTGAATATGCGATAGGTAGAACACCAAACCCGGATGTGATGTGCAATCGGACGATAAAGTTTGGAGCATTCAAGGATTGGGCTCTAGGAATGGGGGCTGATTTTATTGCTACTGGGCATTATGGGCGAGTTAAAGAAATTTCGTCCGCCCCGCCCTCCGCCGCCACTTCGCCTCACAATCTTCGCGCACGCTCCGCTACAAGATTGTTCGGCGAAGTGATCGGCCTCAGGCGCGTCGGAGACCAAGTTTATCAATTGCTCGCTGGAATAGATAAAAACAAAGACCAGTCGTATTTTTTGTGGACATTGACACAAGATGATCTGAGTAAAACTATTTTCCCAGTTGGAAACTTGACCAAGCCGGAAGTGCGCAAGTTGGCCCGAAGATTTGGTCTGCCCAATGCCGAAAAGAAAGATAGCCAAGGACTTTGTTTCGTGGGAGCTCTGGATGTCAAGGAATTTTTATCAAAATACATAGAGACAAAAGTAGGGAATGTTCTAGATGAAGACGGCAAAGTTATCGGTTGGCATCATGGGGCGTTGTTCTTTACTATTGGCGAGAGGCACGGTTTCACCGTTACCAACAAGACCCCTCATGACAAGCCTTTTTATGTTACGGTAAAAAATATGGAACGAAATACTATTACGGTGTCGGAAAGGGTCTGTATAGATGGAACTTCGTCAGCCGCTTCCACAGTGGTTATTTCCAATGTAAACTGGATAAGTGGGCCAATTTTTGGAAAAATTATCCAGGCTCGTAGTCGCTATCGTCAATCACTTGAGAATATGATGGTTGAATCTTTTGATCAAGAGAAAAAGTCAGCTTTGATAAAGTTCGAAAAACCCCAAACAACTCTCGCTTCTGGGCAGTCATTGGTGATGTACGATGGAGAGGTTTGCTTGGGTGGTGGAGTGATTGTCTGAAGAATTAGGCATAGAACTTAAGATATGCCCACCTCCGCCCTCCGCCGATCATCTTCTTCACAAACCCTGATTCTTTAGCAATACGCGAGTTGTATACAAGATATAATCTTTATTTTTTTAAAATTCGGGTTTGTGAAGGAGATGATACGGCTTTGGGCGGTTGTTTGCATTCCGTCAGCCGCTTCTGCAAGTGTGGTTGTGCTATAATTTCCCGCAATGAATCATCTCGTCTTTATAACCAAATCAAATGGACAGAGAGAACTTTTTGAAGAAGGGAAATTGATCAATTCTTTGTCCCGAGTCGGAGCATCTGCTCAAGCGGTGGACGAAGTTATAGACGAAGTCGGTAAAAGCGTGCGCGACGGGATGTCAAGCACCGAGATATATTCAAAAGCCTTTGCTCTCCTTCGCAAACATCATCCTCCGACGGCCGTTAAATATTCCATTCGCAGAGCCCTCCTTGAGCTCGGTCCTGACGGTTTCCCTTTTGAGAAATTTGTGGCCAGGATCTTCCAACTTTGGGGTTACGAGACTTTGACTGACCAGATAGTGATGGGAGCTTGTGTGGTTCATGAAGTGGATGTAGTGGCATGGAAGGAAGATAAATTGGCTATGGTTGAAGCCAAATTTCACAATGAGATAGAGCTCAAGTCCGATCTGAAAGTGGTTCTCTATGTCAAATCCAGATTTGATGACATTTCCGAGATGGTTTTTGATTATGGGGGAGTGAAGCGTAACCTCAAAGAGAGATATCTCATCACTAATACCAAGTTTACTGATCAGGCCATCAAATACAGCATGTGCAAGGGCCTAATGTTGATAGGCTGGAATCATCCCCTCAAAGGAAACCTTCACGATATTATAGAAAAGAATGGCTTGCACCCCATCACTTGTCTGACCAGTCTGACTCATCAAGAAAAGAAAGATCTGATTGGCAGAGATATCTTGGTTTGCGTGGATCTGGCAAAAAATCAGGCCATTCTAAATAACATTGGCGTTAAAAAAGATCGGATTGATGGTATTATTGCCGAGACAATTATGGTTATTGAGCAGGCGAAGTAAGTTAGCAAACGCCCAAAGCCGAATCATCCTTTACAAACATAACTCCGCGCCTGTTAGCCAACAGGACTCCGCCCTCCGCCGATCATCTCCTTCGCAAACTCTAATTCTTAAGCAGAACGCGAGTTGTGTACTGTATATAATCTTTATTTTTTTAAAAATCGGGTTTGCGAAGGAGATGATACGGCTTTGGGCGTTGGTGGACTAAAGCTCGGCAGTAGTTCATGTATTATTTTCTAATACAATATTATGTCAAAAAATGATGAGATGAAGAAGATCCGTGATGAAGTTTTGGCTTTGAATGTTTCGCCTCTTTATTCTTGCCGCCAGACCAATCATTATTATCCGGTCATCGGCGAAGGCAATCACGATGCCGCTATCATATTCGTAGGCGAGGCTCCCGGCAAGACCGAGGCCGAAACAGGCAAACCTTTTTGTGGAGCGGCTGGAAAATTCTTGACTGAACTTGTTGAAAGTATTGGTCTAAAGCGAGAACAAGTCTATATCACCAATATCGTCAAAGATCGTCCACCGGAAAATAGAGACCCCACACCAGAAGAAATAAAGTTGTATGGGCCATTTCTGGATCGTCAGATTGACATAATAAAACCGCGAGTCATTGCCACACTTGGGCGTCATTCTATGGGATACATAATGAAAAAATTTGACTTGGAATTAGAGTTGGAGACGATAAGTCGTATTCATGGAAAAATATTTGAGTCGTATCACAATGACCGACCACTCTCCATCATTACCTTATATCACCCGGCCGCCGCTCTCTATAATGGCTCCATGCGTGATGTTTTGAAGAAAGATTTTGAGATTTTAAAGAAGTTCGTGTAGTATGGATGGTCATGAAAACCAATAAGAAGAAGTCTCACAATAATTCTACAAAATCATATACATGGAATCTCGGCCTTCTCTATTCATCGTCAAATGACCCAAAGATAGAAAGGGATGTATGTGTCATAGAAAAGTCCTTGAACCAGTTTGCCAAAACTTATGATACGCCGAATAAAAAGTATCTCAACAATGAAGACTCTCTTCTTTCTGTTCTGAAGGACTATGAGAAGATGTTGGGAAGCATGGACAGTAAGCCATTGTATTATTTCCAATACTTGAGCGATCTAGAAGCTGACAATCCCATTGCTCCAAAACAGATATCCCTCATGGATAACCGTCTGACCAAGGCTCACAATGACATAACTTTCTTCGTTATATCCCTAGGAACTATTCCTGCCAGTAAACAAAAACTTTTTTTAGCCAGTCCAAAACTAAAAGATTTCAAAGTATTTCTCCAAAGAATATTTGATGATGCCAAACATTGGCTATCTACACCAGAAGAAAAGATCATCAATCTCAAAGGCCGGCCAGCCCATGATATGTGGATAGAAGGCAATGAGATGATCTTGAATATCAGATCAATATTGTGGAAGGGTAAAAAGATGCCATTATCCGCGGCTATTAGTACGGTGGCTCTTTTGCCCAAAGCTCTAGATCGCAAGAAAATCTCCGCTCTTATTGCTACAGAGTTAAAGGCTGTGGCCCCATTCTCCCAATGGGAAATCAATGCTCTTGTTACCAATAAAAAGATAAATGATCAGTTGCGTGGCCATGCCTCTCCTCACGAAAATACCGTTCGGATGTATCGCAATGATCCAGTTGTTATAAATAACCTCGTAAAAACTGTTACAAAACATTTCAATATTGCTCATCGTTTCTACGCTCTGAAAGCCAAACTAATGAAACAAAAAAAGTTGGCCTACTATGACAGAGGAGCTCGGATCGGTCAGTTGGAAAAATCCTATAGCTTTGAAAAGACTATAAATATTCTCAAAAAAACATTTGGTAAACTCAATCCATCATATGCGGAGTGGATAGATGTTTACACAAAAAACAGGCAGATAGATGTATTTCCCAGAATAGGTAAGACTGGAGGGGCTTATTGCTCCGGATCATACCGATTGCCGACATTTATTCTACTAAATCATGTCAATGACATTCGTTCATTTACAACATCTGCTCACGAACTAGGTCATGCTTTTCATGCAGAGTTATCAAGATCACAGAGGCGTCTATATTTCCAACATTCAACATCACTGGCTGAAACAGCCAGTACTCTATTTGAAGCTATTGCTCTGGAAACTGTTTCCAAAGAGTTCAGTGCCAAAGAGAAGATATATTTACTTCATAACAAAATAAGCGACGATATCTCTACTATTTTCAGACAGATCGCCTGTTTCAATTTTGAACATGATATTCACAAAGAAATCAAATCCAAAGGCTTCCTATCAAAAGAAGAATTGGCTGATCTGCATAACAAAAACATGCAGGCATATCTAGGGCCCTTATTCAAATTGGAGCGAGATGATGGATTCTTTTTTGTCCAGTGGAGTCATATCCGCCGGTTCTTTTATGTCTATACATATGCCTACGGTTCTTTGGTTAGCAAGGCCTTGCTTCGTCGTTATCGTCAAGATCCAGCATTCTGGAAAAATATTGAGAAATTATTATCCGCCGGAGGTAGTGCTTCACCAGAAGATATCCTGAAAAGCATAGGCATAAATGTTTCAAAGCCAGAATTTTGGAGAGAAAGCCTGAAGGAGATAGAGAATGATATTAATGAATTGGAAAGGTTGATCAAATATTAATAGGTAAGCTCGATGAATATTACTTGCGCCGCCCCGCAAGGTCGCCCTGTCGAATGGCAAGCCCTATTTTGGCTCGCGGGAGCGACCAAAATAGGGGCCATTCTCAGGGGCTCAAACTACATTGCGGGGCGGCGCAAGTAATATTCATCGAGCTTATAGGTTTTTTTATTGACTTTGTATCAAAATAAGAGTAGATTTTGGATAGAGTGTGAGCATGGTGCTCACACCGATAAACAATGTTTGCTATATGCCCGAGGGCAGAGGCAAACGATCTCCTTGAGGGGAGAAAAGAAAGAACGCTGAAAATGAGTACGAATACCGAGAATATGGTGTGTAAAAGAGCAAGATCAGCTACTGATTGCGCTATGATGAAGTTGACTGAAAAGATGACCGAAACAGAGGCCTTGGATGTTGTGGAGGAGATGATTATCACATTTGCCAAGACAAATGGCGATCTGATCGCGGAGCCACTCCTAACCAAATACTGGTTACCGACGGTAATGGAACTAACCAATCGTACTGATGTGCGCTTTGTTACCGACCCTGCGACCGATAATAAGGGAAAGTTGAGAGATATTTTAGCCAGAAGGCTAGGCCACTTCAAGCGTCTATATGAAGCCCTAATTGGTCAAAGAACAATTTATCTTAATGAAGATCTTTATCGCAAGTCAGTCAAATGCGAAGCGATACTTGTTGAGGGTATGCTTGAATTACTGGAAGGAGCGCACGCCGACCAAACGAGCATTCTAGCCGCATGGGAATACATTTTTGCGGGCATTACCCGGGATGGCGAATCGGATTTTGAGAAGATGGTCAGAGAATCCTTGGCAAGAGTTAGTCCGGAGACTGCATTGACCATCATCAAAAGTTTCAAAACCAAGACTAGAGTGGGGGTACATCATTGGGATCTAAAGGACAAGGTGGTCACCTTTCTTTTGATCGGAATGTTCCGGCAGTTGACTGCCGAACAAAAGATCGATCTTGCTACGGTGATTTGCTCGGTAGTTGGGATGGATAGTGAGACTGTCAAGATTGTTGCCGATGAGTCTGAGCGTGCGGGCAAGTTGTCTCTGCAGGCCAAGGCTTTGAGGAGGGCTGTGGTTCAACTATATTTCTTGGACAAGAAGATAGAGATAGTGTATTCAAACAAAACCAATCTGCTGTTGAAAATTAGTCTGGATGGAAAATTTCTGCCAGACTATTCAGTTTCAATGGTTATGCATGCTGAAGCAGTTATGGACAAGTTGGGTTTGATCAAAACAAATATTAGAAAATGGCGAACCGACTTCTTTTTTCCGTCCGAATCTACGGTGTATCTGACGTTGTTTGTTCCTGGCTTTCCGGATGGAAAAGACCCATTCATATACCAGCACCTGTAACATTATCCGTTTGAGCTAATCAGAGGAGATTGCTCAACGATGTAACACCTTTTACCACCCGCGGCGTTAAAAAGCGCTGCGGGCTTTTTTATTTGGTGATAGAGAGAAACCATGGAGGTTAGATTTGTTAGCAAGGCGAGGCCTCGCTAACAAAATAGCTATATTTCATGGAGTTTGGCAAGCCAAGCAAGGCCTCGCCTTGCTGAATGAAAACTGCTATATTTTCACCATGAAATCAGCAGAAGTACGGAAGCGATTCCTGCAATTCTTTGAAAAGAGAGGTCATGTCATCATACCCTCGGCTTCTCTTGTACCAGAAAATGATCCAACAACCCTTTTTACAGGAAGTGGTATGCAACCACTACTCCCATATCTTCTGGGAGCACCCCATCCGGCAGGTACAAGGATTGCGAACTCTCAAAAGTGTTTTCGGAGTGAGGATATAGAAGAGGTGGGGGACAATCGCCATACCACCTTTTTTGAAATGCTTGGCAATTGGTCATTGGGCGACCCTTCCACAGGGGTCAAGGGAGGTTATTGGAAAGAAGAACAACTTGGTTGGCTTTTTGAATTCCTAACGAAAGATCTTGGTATTGCAAAAGAGCGATTGTGGGTTAGCTGTTTCCAAGGTGATGGGGAACTTGGGCTTCCGAAGGACACTGAATCAGCAGAGATTTGGGAAAAGCTAGGACTTCCGAAAGAACGAATTATATTTTATGATGCTAAGAAAAATTGGTGGAGCAGAAGTGGCGCGCCGGAAAATATGCCTATTGGAGAGCCTGGCGGACCAGACTCGGAAATATTTTTTGATTTTGGTATTGAGCGGGGGTTGCACGAAAAATCTGCATGGAAAGATAATGAATGTCACCCAAACTGCGATTGCGGGCGCTTCATGGAAATAGGCAACTCTGTGTTCATGGAATACCAAAAAACTCCTCAGGGATTTGTAAAACTCAAACAGAGAAATGTTGATTTTGGTGGAGGGTTAGAAAGGATTACGGCGGCGGTCAATGATGAGCCTGATATTTTTGAGATTGATCTATTCAGTAGAGTTGTCAAAGATCTAGAAAGTCATGTTGACAAACAATACAAAGATATTTCAAACCAAAGATCATATCGTATAGTACTGGATCATATCAGATCGGTTGTTTTTTTGATTTCCGATGCTGTAACACCTAGCAATACCGAGAAAGGTTATTTTGTCCGTCGATTGATCCGTAGAGCCATATTGCATATAGACAAACTTAAAATGAAAGATGGTCAGCTTGTTGATATTTTGGATTCAATAATCATCGAATACAAAGATCATTATTCCGATATTTTTGACAATAAAAAGATCATTGAACAAACTCTCCATCTGGAATCACAACAATTCAGAAAAACACTAACTGATGGATTGAAAGAATTTACAAAAATTTCGGAGGGAAAAACGAATATTACATCAGGTCAAGCCTTCAAACTTTTTTCTTCTCATGGTTTGCCTATAGATATGATCATTGATCTCGCCAAAGAAAGAGGTTTGTCTGTAGATGTTGCTGGATTTGAAGAAGAATTCAAGAAACATCAAGAGATTTCTCGTTCTGGTTCCGAGAAGAAATTCAAGGGAGGACTTGCTGATACTTCGGAGATGTCGGTCAAATATCACACAGCCACACATTTATTACACCAAGCCTTGCATGATGTTTTGGGAGAGGGTGTATCACAGAAAGGCTCAAATATCACACCCGAGAGACTCCGGTTTGATTTCTCTTTTCCGAGAAAAATGACTGATAAAGAAAAAAATAAAGTTGAAGAGATTGTGAATGAAAAGATAAAAGAGGCTTTGCCAGTGAATATGGTAGTTCTGCCGATAGCTGAAGCCGAGCGTACAGGGGCTAAACACTCATTCACGGAAAAATATGGCAATGAAGTCTCCGTTTATTTTGTAGGAGACATTATTGATGCGGCATACTCCAAAGAATTCTGCGGAGGCCCTCATGTAAAAAATACCCTAGAATTGAGGGGACCGGAAGGGAAATGGTTATTCAAAATCACCAAAGAAGAAGCTGTGTCGCAGGGAATAAGGAGAATAAAGGCGATCTTGCTTTAATCTGTTGCATTGCACGGCAGACATTATTTTTTCCAGCCCGAGTACTTGTTTGAGCGTCGTTTGACGATTGTTTGGTTTTTGTGAGGCTTTTGATATGGACAAGATAATATCTTGTATTCCAAGCCGAGCAAAACTTACAATCGTCCGACGCGAGTCACGGGAGGACTGGGAAATAATGTCTGCCGTGCAATGCAATTTGAGCCCCCGAGGATGGTAAGACCCTGGATTCCCGCTTTCGCGGGAATGACAAGAGAGGATTGTGATATAATTTCGTTATGAATTTGTCCCAAACAGACCGAGTCGTGCTCATTCTGGACATACAGAGTAGAGCAATTCATGGAGCCCTAACCATATTTAGTCAGACAGCTCCGCCTCATCTCATCTGGACCCAGATATTAGAGATATCTCACAATCCCCATGCTGGCAACACTCGACTTATTAAGGAGATTTTGAGCGCCGTCCAAGATATTACCGAAGCCAGTCTCCGATATATTCATATCAACCTAGAACAAAACCATAAAAAAAGACCAATCAACACTATCCATTGCGTTTTGTCTTCTCCTTGGATAGTGTCCCAAGCCAAAAGCATATCACTGGCATTCAAGGACAATACAAAGATCACTCCGAAAACAGTTTTGGATCTCCTAAAAAATGAGCGCTCAAGTTTGCTTGCCGGCGGCAAAGGACAATGGTCGGTCATTGAAGAAAAAATATATGATGTTCGCTTGAACGGTTATGCTGTCAAAGATTGGCAAGGAAAAATGGCTCGGACCTTGGAGACAGCTTGTGTAGTCAGTGTGGCCGGCACGGTAATGATAAACCGCTTCCGACAAGCCTGTTCTATGGCCACGGAAAACCATAATATATTTTTTCACTCATCTCTAGTCCTTCAAGGCATCGGTCTTCATACAGCCTCGCCCCATCTCCCTGTTTACGCTCTCATTCATGTCCATGGCGAACTTACCGATGTGGCCATAATGAACACAATGGCCTGCCTTTTTCTCGGCTCATACCCGATAGGTATTCAGACCATCATCCGTCGGATCGCTCATGGCTTGAATGTCAATCAAAAAACAGCCGAATCCGCTCTCAACATCCACAACCGCAATCATATAGATCCATCGCACGGCGACCATATCGCCACAGTTGTAAAGAGAGTGTCGCAGTCATGGTTGGGAGGGTTTAGGACCCTTCTCATTTCCGGCGGAGTAGAGAATATCCTACCCAAAGAAATATTTGTATCGGCAGTCAATCAAGAAGATTTTCTCTTGGAGATTTACAAAAAAGAATATTCAGATATCAAAGTTGAACATTTTCCCAGTCAATGTTTCGCGGAAAGAGTCACTCTGGAATCATATCTTGGCCACATCCCAATCTTGGAATGTTATGCTATTGCCCTTCAAGATTTGGATCAAAAATGATATACTCTGTTCAAATACGCTAAACTAATATGCCCAGACGAGTTCAAGACATAATCCCAGGAGACCGCCGTTCTATACGGAATATTCCAATTGAACCTATTCAGACCAAAACAGAAAAACCCAGCAAAGCTAATAGCCAAGAAAAAACAGGAAACATTACTCCATCTCGATCCGAACGGGGTAGGGATATTCAGATCAGAAAAATGCCTCTGACACCTCCATTGCCGATCAAGAAATCAAAGAATTCCAAAAAGACCAAGCGTCTATGGTACTCATTACTTATAACTATTCCATCCGCGGCAGTTGTCATCGCTGTGTCCGGATTCATGGCCTCAACATATTTTTCCCGGGCCACTTTCACCATAGTTCCCAAGATTATTCCCGTATCGGTCAACGGCACTTATGTTATCAAAAACAGTCTGGCTAGTTTGGAAAAAGATTCTCTGACATACGATATCATCACCGTCAGCGGAACAGCTAGCAGTGCCGTTCCAGCCACTGACGGTCCCTTGGTTTCTACAAAAGCTCAAGGCAAAGTAATTATATACAATTCCCACAGTTCAGAATCTCAACGATTGGTAGCTGGCACTCGTCTGGCCAATGACAATGGTCGGATATACCGAATAACCGGTTCAATCGTTATTCCGGGATACAAATCTTCAGGAGGAACAGTCTTGCCTGGAAGTATAATAACCACAGTCGTCGCAGATGAAGCCGGAGCTGGCTATAATATTTCCAAAAGCGACCCTTTGAGCGATTTCAAAATCGTGGCTTACAAGGGTAGTGACAAATACCAGAACTTTTACGCTAGACTGGATACTGACATCAGCGGTGGTTTTGTAGGTAAAAAGAAAATCATTTCTCCCACCCTCCAGGCTTCCACTACAGCGGTCTTGTCTGCCGATCTCAAAAAATCCTTACTGATCAAAGTGGCCGCTGTCATTCCAAATGAATTTGTCTCGTACGATGATGCCAATATCTACGATATTGTGTCTATGCCAATAAGCGATCCTGGGGCTGGTAAGGCCGTTATGAACATTCAAGGCACTCTTCACGCTATTGTTCTCAAGAAGACTGATCTAGTACCCTTGATCGCTGGAAAAGAAACCGTAGCTTCCTTTGGAGAGATGAAATATGAAGTTTCAGGACTTGAAAATTTGAAATTCAGCGTTGCCAATGAAGCTGAATTTTCGGCTGTCAAAAAGAATCCTCTGATTATTCGCCTACAAGGACCGATCAGTCTTATTGGAACAGTGAACATTGAAGAGCTCAAGAATAGCCTAGCCGGACTGCCACTCGGAGAAACCGAAGCTGTTTTGGGCCGCTATACGCAAGTCATTTCTCTGGAAAAAAGCACTGGCGAGCTCTCTCCACCATGGTCTCCTCGTGTTCCAACAGACACCAACCATATATCTGTAATCATAAAAAAACCTTGACTCCTTTGTGGATAGTCTGCTAATATACTTTGGCGCATAAAAGTAGATGGACACAGTTCCTAAACCCAATAACACCGCGTTTGGAGTTGTCGTTGAGGCATTGCCAAATACCCTCTTTAGGGTAAGACTAGAAAAAAGCGAAGAGGTGCTTATGGCTTATTTGGCTGGAAAAATGCGGATGAATCGGATCAGAGTCCTGATCGGCGATAAAGTGGAGTTGGAATGTGATCCTTATGGAGGCAAGGCCCGTATTGTCAAACGGGTATAAAGACATGAAAGTAAAAGCTTCCGTCAAGAAGATATGTCCAAAATGTTCCGTTGTTAGGAGAAACGGCTATGTGTATATTGTGTGCCAAGCTAACCCCCGTCACAAACAGCGGCAAGGTTGATTTTATATGAGAATACTAGGCATAACATTACCGGAAAACAAAAGGATGGAAATAGCCCTGACGGCTATTCATGGGATTGGCAGAGCTAGAGCCCTCCACATTTTGTCCAAAGCAGGGGTAGATATAGACATAAAGCCCAAAGACATGTCAGTAGATCAGGAAAACGTCCTCCGAACCATAGTTGAAAGTTTCAAGATAGAAGGGGATCTAAAAAGAGAAGTTGCTGGAAATATCAAACGACTAAAAGATATCAAGACTTATCGTGGCTTGAGACATTCGCGTCATCTTCCCGTACGTGGTCAGAGAACAAAGACAAATTCCCGGACAGTTCGAGGGAATACTAGGAAGACTATGGGCTCTGGTCGTCGCAAAGAGGAAAAGAAATAAATAAAAAATATGGGTAAAAAACGGATCGTAACAACCGGAGAATCTGAAGGATCTGATGCCAAACCAAAGGCCGCTTCAGTCTCGGCCAAAAAAAGAATTGACAGCGGGATTTTGCATGTTGAATCTACTTATAACAATACCAAACTAATGTTGACAGACAAAAAAGGCAATGCTTTGATGTGGAGTTCTAGTGGGTCGTCCGGATTTCGGGGAGCCAAAAAAGGCACTCCTTTTGCGGCTACCAAGGTCGGAGAAACATTAGCCATGCGAGCCACGAATATCGGTCTAAAAGAGATAGATGTGATAGTTGTCGGAGTCGGTTCTGGCCGCGAATCGGCTATTCGCGGCTTTATAAGCAAAGGCGTGACCATAACTTCTATCAAGGATGCTACCCCAGTGCCTTATAATGGTCCAACCCCAAAGAAACCTCGTAGAGTATAAATACCATGAAAATTGGACCACGCTACAAAAAAGCCCGCTATCTAGGAGTTCCCGTATTCAGGAAAACCCAGACCCAGAAGTTTTCCATTCGTTCCCAGCGCAAAGCAAAAAATATCCGCCGTCGCGGCAACAAAAGCGAATATGGCCAGCAGATGATGGAAAAACAACGAGCGCGGTATAGTTATGGAGTTTCGGGTAAACAATTTACCTCATATGTCAAAAAAGCCCTAAAAATCGCTGGTGATAATGGTAAAAATCTCCTTCATTTGTTGGAGAGCCGCTTAGACAATGTCATTGTCCGATCAGGTTTTGCCCCAACGCGCTCGGCCGCTCGCCAAATGGTCTCACATGGGCATATTACCGTCGATGGCATCATCGTAAATGTGCCATCATACAGCGTTTCTATCGGAGAAACTTTATCGATACGCCCAGGTAGCCGTCAAAAGGTCTTATTTTCCAAGCTTGAAGAAAATCTAGAACATATGACTCGTCCGAACTGGCTTTCTGTTGATCTTGGAAAGAAAGAGATCCGGATAGAGAGCACTCCAGATGTCACCCCAGAAGAACTTTTATTCAATGTCCAGTCGGTATTAGAATTCTATACCCGCTAGACTTTTTAAAAATTTTAATATACAGTTAATCATTCATTTTAATACCATGACACACGACATCATCCTTCCTTCCAAGCCAAAGATCATCCACGAAGACACCGTCAGTGGCGTATATGAGATAGATAGTTTATATCCTGGATATGGCCATACCCTAGGCAATTCTCTGCGGCGGATCATTTTGTCGTCTCTTCCTGGAGCAGCCATCACAAAGGTGACCATCAAAGGCATAGAACATGAATTTTCAGCTATAGACGGAGTCAAAGAAGACATTATCACTATCCTTTTGGCTCTCAAAAAAGTCCGGATCCGTCTTAGTGGCGATGAACCTGTTATCTTGAAGATCAAAGCCAAAGGTATCAAAGATATATCCGCCAAGGATATTGACATTCCAGGCCAGGCTGAAATATTCAATCCCGATCTCCATATCGCTTCTCTGACCGAGAAATCCGCCGAACTGGATATAGAAATGACCGTTGAAAGAGGTCTGGGATATGTACCCAAAGAAATCCTCCAAAAAGAGCGGGTTGACATCGGCTCAATCACTTTGGATGCGGCCTTTACCCCGATCCGCAAAGCCAATTACGAAGTAGAAAATATGCGGGTTGGAGACCGTACTGATTTCAATCGCCTCCGTTTGATGATAGAAACTGACAGCACGATTTCTCCTCGCGAAGCTCTGGAAAAATCCATCACTATAATGATACAACAGCTCAAAGCTATCGTCGGATTCAAAGAGGAGATTGTGGTCAAAGAAGAATTCGTGGCCAAAAACACCCAGTCTTCCAATATTCCAGCCAAAGAATCAGATACAGAGCTTTTGAAGACCCGCATAGACAGTCTTGGGCTATCTTCGCGGACCTCCAAATCCCTGGCCAATGCCAATATCCGAACTTTGGGTGGTTTGGCTCGCAAAAAAGAAGCTGATATTATGGATGTGGATGGTTTGGGTTCCAAAGGCATGCAGGAAATAAAAAAGCTTCTAGCCGAGCAGGGTATAACCTTGAGACAATAAATCCCTCGTCAAATCATCATGCGACACCACAATTCAGTCAGGAAATTTGGCCGAGAAAAAACCCAAAGACACGCTCTGATGCGTTCTCTGGCTCGCAATCTGATTCGTGATTCTCGGATTCGGACCACAGTAGCCAAAGCCAAAGAACTTCGCCCTTTCGTGGAAAAACTAATTACCAAAGCCAAATCCAATACTTTGGCTTCTCGTCGTTTGATCATTTCCCGCATTCATGGAACAGTAGAAACAACCAAATTGTTTGTGACGATCGCCCCAAAATACACAAAACGCTCTGGTGGTTATACCCGTATCATCCGTCTGCCAAATCGCGACCTGGATGGCAGTCCAATGGCCTTGATTGAATTTGTTTGAATATAATATGAAATACATCATTGATGCCGCTAATAAGAAGATAGGACGGGTCGCCAGTCAAGCGGCTTCTTATCTTCTAGGCAAGAAAGATATTACCTTTGCCAAGAATATCGTTTCTGACACCACGGTTGAGATCATCAACACTGACAGAGCCGATATAACCGCCCGTAAAAAATTATCAGACATCTATGTAACTTATACAGGCCATCGCGGAGGATTGAAGCAAGAGATATTAGGTGAACTGATCAATCGTCGTGGACTAGGCGAGGTCTTTTATCGAGCCATATACCGAATGTTGCCAGACAATAAATTGAGAGACAGAAGGATGAAAAATCTAATCATAAAGTCATAAGACCGGATGAAAACCAAAACTCCAGAAAAATATTTTGAAGCTGTTGGCAGACGCAAAACCGCCACTGCCAGAGTCCGACTCTTCCCAGGCACAAAAGTTGGTTATGAGATCAATGGCAAAGAATTAGAAAAATATTTCCAAACCCGTGAAATGCGCTTGACTGCCACCGAAGCTATCAATGGCTCAAAGACAGGAACAAAATTTTTTATTACCGCCAAAATAAGCGGCGGGGGATTGGCAGGACAAGCCGAGGCTCTTCGCCTGGGCATTGCTCGAGCTCTGATCATCTCTGATTTGGAGCTGCGTGGTCGCCTTAAGAAACTAGGCTTCCTCAAACGCGATCCTAGAGCCAAAGAACGCCGTAAGTTTGGTCTCAAGAAAGCTCGCAAAGCCCCACAGTGGAGTAAGAGATAAGATTAAGAAGAAAGAATTAGGAATATATGAAAGATTTAGATAAAGAAAACGATATAGTTATTGAAGAAAACACCAACATTGCAGATGACTCTGCAAAACTAGACGATTCTGTTGTGGCTGAAGAAAATGCCGCTGAAGCTCTAAAAAAGTTACGAGAAAAACTCAAGAAATGTGAGGTTGAAAAACAAGAATATCTGGTTGGTTGGCAGAGAGCAAAAGCAGATATGGTCAATGCTCGTAAACGCGATGAATCTGAAAGATTGGAGTTCATCAAATTTTCCAATGAAAGAATTGTCTCCGATCTTATTCCCGTCCTAGAAAGCTTTGATATGGCTATGGGAAATAAGGAGACATGGGAAAAAGTTGAAAAAAATTGGCGGACAGGAGTTGAATATATCTACTCCCAATTTAGAAAAACTCTGTCTGACTATGGTCTCCAAGAGATTGATCCAATCAACCAAAAATTTGATCATTCGCTCCATGAAGCCTCCTCGTATGAGCCAGTCAACGATCAAAATCTGGATCATTCCATACTAGAAGTAGTACAAAAAGGTTATTCCTTGAATGGTAAAGTGCTCAAAGCAGCTCGAGTTAAGGTGGGGGAATTCAAGAAGTAGTATCCATTTGAAATTATTTTATTGTTTAGGTAATATGTCAGTATTGAAATCATGCTAACACCTTACAATCAATCAAAATTTGTTTATAAAACTTTAACCGCTGCCACAGGCGAGCAGTTTCGGGTTGTCTTCTTGTTGACTATGATAAATGGGGAAGTTCGGGTGCGAGTGATTTCAGCAAACCCTATTTCAAAACCTAATATCATTTTCCTTCCAAAATTCAATAAAAAACAATCAACAATATCTACAGTGGCAAAAACACCCACCAAGAAAGCAGAGTCCCCATTTAATACCCTTTTCTTTTTCAATAGCCAACCCACAAGAGCCCCCTCTTTGTAAGTTTCTGACCAAAAACTGATTAGCTTTTTGGCCGTGCTTGATATCTGATGTTTCTGATTATTTACAATTATTTTTTAAATTCAATAAAACCATGTCAAAAATCATAGGAATAGACCTAGGAACGACATTCTCGGCTGTGGCTGTCATGGAAGCCGGTGTGCCTAGAGTTCTAGAAAATGCCGAGGGGCAAAGAACCACCCCCTCTATCGTAGCCCAATCCAAGACAGGAGAACGCCTGGTCGGACTTCTGGCCAAAAGACAAGCCGTGACCAACCCAAAGAACACCGTGTTTCAAGTCAAAAGATTCATCGGTCACACCTTTGACGAAGAAAGTGTCCAAAAAGACATAAAAAATGTCTCATTTGAAGTCAAAAAATCGGCCAATGGCGGTATTGAAATCAAAATGGGTGATAAATATTACAGACCAGAAGAAATCTCCGCTATGATCCTCCAAAAACTCAAAAATGACGCCGAATCCCGTCTTGGAGAAAAGATCACCGAAGCCGTCATAACTGTTCCCGCTTACTTCAACGATAGTCAGCGCCAAGCCACAAAAGATGCCGGCAAGATCGCCGGACTAGATGTCAAAAGGATCATTAATGAGCCAACCGCTGCCGCCCTGGCTTATGGGTTTAGCAAGAAAAAAGACGAGAAAATCGCTGTCTTTGACTTTGGTGGTGGGACTTTTGACATCTCTATTCTAGAAGTGGGCGATGATGTCATAGAGGTCAAGTCTACAGACGGAGATTCTCATCTCGGTGGTCGCGATATAGACGCCAAGATAGTGTCTTGGCTGGCCGACACATTCAAGAAAGAAAATAACATAGATCTGAAGGCAGACCCTCTGGCTCTCCAGCGTCTGGACGAAGCGGCCGAAAAAGCCAAGATAGAACTCTCCACAGCTATGCAGACAGACATAAACATACCGTTTGTCACTTCTGGAGCAGATGGTCCCAAACACCTTCTGGTGACCATGACTAGAGCCAAACTGGAAGAGCTGACGGCGGAATTCGTAGACCGAGCTATGACCATCACCAAACGGGCCATGGAAGCCTCTCCATTCAAGGTAGGGGAGATCAATGAAGTCATACTGGTAGGTGGACAAACCCGAATGCCAGCACTCCAAAACGCCGTCAAAGCATTCTTTGGCAAGGATCCTCACATGGGAGTCAATCCCGATGAAGTGGTCGCGGTAGGTGCCGCCATTCAGGGCGGAATATTGGGCGGAGATGTCAAAGATGTGCTCCTTCTTGATGTTATACCTCTGTCACTTGGAATAGAAACCATGGGCGGAGTGGCCACGAAACTGATAGAAAAAAATACTACCGTGCCAACCCAACGCAGTCAGATATTCTCTACTGCCGCCGACAACCAGACATCAGTGGAGATACACATTACTCAAGGCGAGAGGCCTCTGGCGGCGAACAACAAATCCCTGGGCAGATTTATTTTGGATGGTATTCCGCCATCACCCCGCGGTCTGCCGCAGATAGAAGTCTCATTTGACATAGACGCAAATGGTATCTTGAATGTCACAGCCAAGGACAAAGCTACAGCCAAAGCCAATTCCATCAAGATAACCGCCAGCTCCGGTCTATCAAAAGAAGAAGTAGAGAAAATGAAACAGGACGCGGCTATACATGAAACCGAAGACAAACAAAAGAAAGAGGCCATAGAAGCCAAAAATATTGCCGAGCAACTGATATATACTTCAGAAAAGGCCTTGAAGGATGCCGGTGACAAAGTTCCCGCGGAATTGCGCAAGTCCATAGAAGACAAAATAGCCGATGTCAAAACTGCCAAAGAAGGCACTGATTCTGCTCTGCTCAAAAAAGCCACCGAGGCCTTGTCATCAGAGATATCCAAAATAGGGGAGTTCTTATCCAAACAGGGTCCCAATCCAGAGACATCTGGCGGCAACCAAACTCCGCCAAACCAAAATGGGAACAATAAAGGTGGGGATGATAATATCAAAGACGCGGAGTTCAAGGATAAGAAATGAAAGACTATTATAAAATACTCGGAGTAGGGAAAGGTGCGTCAAAAGACGAGATCAAAAAAGCTTTTCGCAAGCTAGCTCACGAGCATCATCCCGACAAAAATAAGGGCAATGAGGGCACCTCGCAGAAGTTCAAAGAAGCTAGCGAGGCATACTCTGTTCTTTCTGATGAAAACAAACGCAAGCAGTATGACATGTTCGGCTCTGGGGGTGCCCAAGGTTTCAATCCTGGACAAAATCAGGGAGGGTATGGTGGATTTCAAGGATTCACCAATGGTCAAGGGTTCAACTTTGATTTCTCAAATTTTGCCGGCGGTCAGGGAATAGAATTTGATCTTGGAGACATATTTGAAGGATTTTTTGGCCAAGGCGGAGGATCAAGGCGAGCTCGCAGAGGAGCCAATATTACTGTTGATCTCAAGATTTCATTCAAGGAATCTATATTTGGAGTAGAAAAAGAAATATCAATCGGCGGTCAGGATAGGCTAAAAGTTAGTATTCCCGCGGGCATAGAAAGTGGGCAGGGGTTGCGGGTTTCTGGTAAAGGCGAAAAGGGGGAAGGTGGTCCGGGAGATCTGATCGCGCGGATCTGGGTGGAAGAACACCCAAAATTTCGCAAAGAAGGATTTAACCTAATTATGGAACTAGAGATCAAGCTCACCATGGCCCTTTTGGGCGCAACAATAGAATTGGAAACTCTGGATGGCAAGATAGAGCTAAAAATCCCTCAAGGCACTACTCACGGAGAAATACTGCGAGTCAAACGCAAAGGAGTTCCGAGTTCTCACGGCAGTCGGGGAGATTTGCTGATAATAACAAAGATTACTATGCCAAAAAAACTCTCAAAAGAAGCCCAAAAAATCCTTGAGGACTTGAAGAAGGAGGGGTTTTAAATTGACCACAAAAAACTCCCACGTATTCTTGCGGAGACTTATCTTGATGCAAGTATTTAGGTCTAAAGTTTAGATTCTGTGGTATGAGGCCGCTGGCAATGTCTCCGCAAGAATACGTGGGAGTTTTTTGTGGTCTTAACAATCTGCTATAATCAATCTATCTATCTATGAAAAAGATTCTTCTGTCTGGCATCCAACCAACTGGCCGAGCTCATATTGGTAACTATTTTGGGGCTATGAAGCAATTCGTAGAACTACAAAATTCTCTGAAATATCAGTGTTATTTTATGATTGCCGACTATCATGGATTGAACTTTGTCCAAAATGCCGAGGAGATGAAAGATAATATCTCAAATCTTGCCTTGGATTATGTGGCTATAGGTTTGGATTCAGAAAAATCCGTCATTTTCAAACAGAGCGATGT
This sequence comes from Candidatus Taylorbacteria bacterium RIFCSPHIGHO2_02_FULL_44_12, assembly GCA_001822575.1. Classification (GTDB taxonomy): domain Bacteria; phylum Patescibacteriota; class Minisyncoccia; order Phycocordibacterales; family PALSA-1337; genus C7867-002. The sequence continues at coordinate 26,077 of MHRM01000014.1, read as the reverse complement.
ACCTGCTCATACCGAGCTTGCTTGGATATTTGATACTATCACTACCATGCCATATCTGACGCGGGCTCATGCCTTCAAGGATGCCGAGCTGAAAAACAAAGAAATAAGCGTTGGAACATTCAACTACCCCATGCTTATGGCCGCTGACATTTTGCTGTATAATACAGACATAGTTCCTGTCGGCCAAGACCAAAAACAACATATTGAGATCGCCAGAGATACCGCTGAAAAATTCAATCGAATTTTCGGAGAAACATTCAAAATCCCGGAAGCTTTGATCATCAAGAATGTAGCTGTTGTCCCGGGAACCGATGGCAGAAAAATGTCAAAGAGTTATGGTAATACCATACCGCTTTTCGCGGAAGATCAAGAGATAGAGAAGTGTGTTATGAGCATTGTTACGGATTCTGGTTCTGGATTGCCAGAAAATGTCTATAACATTCACAAACTTTTTCGACCAGAAGCTGAATTGATCAAAATCTACGCCGACAAAGCCGGAAAATACAAAGCATTGAAAGATATTTTGATTGAGGATATCAAAACTTTCATTTCTCCTATTCGCGAGCGTAGAAATCAGCTCGAAAAAAATAAAGATAGTATTTCAGAAATTCTCAAAAAAGGCGGTGAAAAAGCAAAAAGCAAAACAGAAACAAAACTTCTAGAAATAAAGAAAAAAATTGGTGTTTATTGATTATTCATGTCTTTCACCGTCAAAACAGGGAATTTCCAGGGACCGCTGGATCTGTTATTGGACCTCATAGAAAAAAGAAAAGTATTTGTCAATGATATCTCTCTATCTCGGGTAACTGATGAATTTATTCAACATCTAAAACAGTTTGAAACTATACCTATAGTAGAGTCTGCTGACTTTATTCTGATAGCTTCCACCCTTCTTTTGATAAAATCAAAATCTCTGTTGCCAGAGTTGGATCTGACTGACCAAGAAAAAGAAGATATCCAAAATCTGGAAACTCGACTGATGATATACCGTCGCTTCCGAGAGATTAGTAATGGAATCGGAAAAATATTCGGAAAAAAAATGATTTTCATGCCACTGTCAGTCCCAAAAGGTGATATTGTTTTTATGCCTGATCCAACTTACAACATTGACACAGCCAGACGATACATTCACGGTCTCGTTCAAAGTCTTCCAAAGAAAGAAAGTCTGCCAGAAACCTTGGTCAAAAAGGTAATAAGCTTGGAAGAAATGATCACTAGGCTAGCTAGTCGAGTAACCAGCCATTTGCGTGTCAGTTTCAAGGAGTTTTCAAGCGAGCATCGCCAGAATAAGCTTGAAATAATTGTTGGATTCCTGGCTATGCTGGAGCTCGTCAAACAAGGCCTCTTCCATGTCTCCCAGGACAAAGCCTTCGCAGATATACACATGGAAACAAGGGCTGTCAGCGTACCGATATACTAATATTCGTATTATAATCTCATATTATGGAGATATCCCAAAAAATTGAAGCGATTTTATTCTGGAAAGGGGAGCCTATGACAATCAAAAAATTGACCCAGCTCATCGATACAGATGAATCATCAATCCAGGCTGGAATAACCAACCTGGCCGAGAATCTGAAAGGAAGAGGTCTGACTTTGGTGGAAAATGCTGATTCTGTTTCTCTGGGAACAACCAAGGAATTGTCAGGATTGATAGAGAAGCTCAACAAAGACGATCTTTCTGGCGATCTAGGTAAGGCTGGATTGGAAACCATATCTATAGTTCTATATTGCGGACCTATCTCTAGAGCTGATATTGATCATATTAGAGGAGTCAATTCAAGTTTTATATTACGAGCATTATTAGTTCGTGGTCTCATTGAACGCCTTGAAAATCAATTGACTAGCAATAGAGGGTTTGTCTATCAACCAACTATAGCTTTACTATCTCACCTGGGCATTTCCAAGCTAAATCAATTGCCCGACTATCCATCTATTCGTTCGGAAATAGAAATTTTCCTGAAAGGCTCAATAGAGAAAGAATCTTCTCATGAATAACAATCATCAAAACAAAAAGATAGACCGATTTTTTTTGTTTATGACATTCGCTCTTGCAGTTTCCGGTTTTATTATATTTTTATCTGCCTCTTTGGGACTTCTACTCAAAGACAGTAATGGCTTTGAGTACACAGCTATCAAACAAACCATCAGTCTGGGTTTGGGTATCATAATCTTTTTTGTTTTTTCACAAATACCATATTTGGTGCTAAAAAAGCATGCCTTTTTTATATTCATAGGAGCAATAGCCATAAATATCCTGCTTTTCATACCCAGTTTAGCTTTGAATCATGGTGGGGCCACTCGCTGGATTGATTTGGGATTTGTAACATTCCAGCCCTCAGAATTTTTGAAAATAGCTTTTGTCTTATACATGGCCGCTTGGATATTCTACGCCAAAGATCGGATCGGAACATTCAAGTATGGTTTATTCCCATACCTTGTGATTATGGCTGTCCTGACGGCCATCCTCTTGCAACAATCTGACACAGATACTCTGGCAATTATCGGCCTTACTGGGATCCTAATGCTTGCTATTGCTGGAGCATCAATCCGGCATATGGTCGTGGCCGGTCTTCTGATGATCGGACTGATTATCGGAGTGATCGTCTTTCGTCCTTACGCCCTAGAAAGGGTCAGAACATTTTTTGACCATTCCGCGGATTCCCAAGGCTCTGGTTATCAGATCAATCAATCTCTGATAGCTATCGGTTCTGGACAATTGACTGGAAGAGGTTTCGGTCAAAGTATTCAAAAGTTTGGCTATCTACCGCAACCAACTGACGACTCTATATTTGCCGTGGCAGCCGAGGAATTTGGCTTTATTGGCAGTGTTATTGTGATTTTGCTTTACCTTTTATTCGCTATCAGCGCTTTCCGGATCGGCGCTCGTTCCAAAGATATTTTCGGTGGACTGACAGCCTCTGGGATTGCTATACTGATCATATCCGAATCATTCTTGAATATGGCCGCGATGCTCGGATTGATACCATTGTCTGGTCTGCCTCTTTTATTCGTGAGCCATGGAGGAACTGCCCTAATCATTACATTGGCCGCCGCTGGTATTGTGGCTAATATATCGAAGTATGGAGGATCAGAAAGATCATTAGTAAAATCATAAAATATTATCAATGAAAATAGTCTTCACAGGCGGTGGCACCGGCGGGCATTTTTATCCAGTTATAGCCATAGCTCAAGCCATACGAGAAAAGATCAAAGAGCGTAAAATCATCCCACCGATTTTATACTTTATGGCCCCAACCGCCTATAGCCCGAGGGCTTTGTTTGATAATGAAATACAATTTGTCCATGTGCCAGCGGGGAAGATGCGGCGTTATTTTTCTCCGCTCAATATCACTGATATTTTCAAGACAGTTTATGGCTGTATATCCGCCTTATTTCATATTTTCTCCATATATCCCGATGTGGTCTTTGGCAAGGGCGGATATGGCAGTTTTCCAGTCCTCCTAGCGGCTAGAATATTGCGTATTCCGGTTATGATCCATGAATCCGACAGCCAGCCAGGTCGGGTCAACCGCTGGGCCGGGAAGTTTGCCCGCAAGATAGCTGTTTCCTATTCTGAAGCCGCTAAATACTTCAAGACAGCGACAGTTGCTCATACAGGCAATCCCATCCGCAAGGATGTCATTGATCCTCTCAAAAACGGCGCGGATGAATTTCTTCATCTGGAACAAAATACTCCAGTCATATTCGTGATCGGAGGATCGCAAGGATCAAAACGGATCAATGAAGTTATTCTAGATGCTTTACCAGAACTCCTAAATCGTTATCAGATCATTCATCAGACCGGACAAGCCAATATGGAAGATGTTTTATCTATGACAACAATTA
>MHRM01000014.1:0-22203 GCA_001822575.1 Candidatus Taylorbacteria bacterium RIFCSPHIGHO2_02_FULL_44_12 | reverse complement strand
TCCGGATGGCGGCGGGAACAGCCGAGAGCGTCATCTCCCGCGGCGGTTCAAGTGTATTTGAAATTGCCGCCTGGGGCCTGCCATCGATTATTATTCCTTTACCAGAACATATCAGCCACGATCAGACAAGTAATGCTCTAGCCTATGCCAAAACTGGGGCGGCCTCGGTCATTGAGGACAACAATTTGAGCGCCCATATTCTGATAGAAGAGATAGACCGTATCCACAACAATCCTCTTCTTAGGGAAAAGATGGCTGAAAGAAGCCGTATTTTCGCCAAACGCGATAGCGCGATTATTATTGCCGATGCCCTAATAAACATCGCATTGGAACACGAAAAATAGTTTTTTTCCGTATTGTCTATGTTATAATGCAAATCCAAGTCGATTATTATAAATTTTTATCAAAAAACATATGGAACCTCAAACAGGCATCAAAACATGGCAATGGGTGGTAACAGTCATAGTTATTATCGCTCTTATTGTCATTGGTATTATGGTTTTCGGCGGCAATAAGGCTTCAGCCCCAACAACCATAGAAGATTCTTCTAATATAACATCCGACAATAACACAGGGGAAATCAATCGGATCGTTATGTCAGATCAATATCCAGGAAATGTCGTTTATGTGTCTTCAGTTCAACTAGCTAGACCTGGCTGGGTGGTGATTCATACCAATGAAAACGGTAAACCTGGAAAAGTCATCGGCTCTTCTTACTTTGAAGCTGGTATCAATCCGGGCAGAATTACTTTGACTCAACCGGCTGTAGAAGGTGGAACATATTACGCTATGCTACATACGGATGATGGCGACAAGAAATTCAACGAAACCACTGATGTGGCTCTCAAGGACGCTTCAGGCAATATAATCATGAAGCTTTTCCGTGTTTCAGCTTCAGTAGGCGAAGAATTCAAGGGATAGTTTCCGAGTAGTTTACCTTGAATAGAAACCTGGTCGCGAAGCCAAGCGACTAGGTTTTTGCTATACTACAGCAATGAATGTAATTACTAGATTTGCGCCTTCACCAACAGGGTTTTTGCATATGGGAGGAGTCAGAACGGCACTTTTTAGTTATCTATATGCAAAACAGAACAATGGCACTTTTGCCTTACGGATAGAAGACACAGATAAGGCTCGCAACAAAACCGAGTGGGAAACAGCCCTGATAGACGATCTTTCTTGGCTTGGGCTCAAACATGACACTTTTTCCAGGCAATCTGACCGGATAGAAATATATTCAAAATACATTCAAAAACTGATCATAAACGGATCCGCCTATATTTCAAAGGAAATTCCAAAAGAAGAAGGTCAACGCCATGAAGTTATACGCTTCAAAAATCCAAACAAGGTCGTAGTGATAAACGACCTCATTCGTGGAGAAGTGAGAGTAGACACAACAGACCTTGGAGACTTCGTTATCGCTCGCAGTTTTACCGAACCAGTATTCCACCTCGCCGTAGTGGTAGATGATTTTGAAATGGGCATTACTCATGTGATTCGGGCTGAAGAACATTTATCCAACACTCCACGCCAAATACTTATTCTGGAAGCTTTGGGAGCCCCTAGACCGGTATATGCCCATCTGCCACTAGTTTTGGCCCCCGACAAATCCAAACTGTCAAAGCGCAAACATGGAGAAACTGTTTCTCTCACTTATTATAGAAATAAAGGCTACTTACCAGAATCCATCATAAATTTCGTAGCACTGATGGGTTGGAATCCCGGCACAGATCAGGAACTATTTTCACTAGACGAACTGATTGCCAAATTCAAACTGGAAAAAGTCCAAAAGGGCGGAGCTATCTTCAATATCAACAAACTGAACTGGATAAACAGGGAATACATTCGCAAATTATCTAATCATTCATTCGCCGATCATATCGTCCCATTTATTCCAGAGTGGCTGAAAACTAATGATGGACTTTTTATCAAACTCTTGCCTCTACTTCGCAAAAAGATAAATGCCTTCGGCGACTTGGCGGCTATCCTCTCTCAAGAAGGGGAACTCGGTTTTGTAAAAGACTTGAAGTCTTACGAGCCGGATATTCTTCGCTGGAAAAAGAATCCTGATTTTCAAATTACTCAAAGACACCTCCTAGCAGTTAAAAAATTACTGGAAAATCTCGGGAAGGGAGACTGGCAAGTACCAAAATTAACAACCAGCCTATGGCCGTATGCTCTGGAACATGGTAAGGGCGATGTACTCTGGCCACTGCGCGTGGCCCTGACTGGGCAAGAACGGTCTCCAGATCCTTTTACTTGCGCCAACCTTCTCGGCAAAGAAGAAACCATCCGTCGTATTGACATTGCTTGCCAGAAAATACTGACTATTCATCCGACCAATCAATAATCAATGTTCAATGAGACCACAAACATAGTATTCTCAAATAAATTCAATTATTCTATTGGAATAATTCTAACCTTAGTGATTTTGGTATTACCAAACCATTTCATTCAAGCCCAATCAACCACTGACTTACAAATCAAGATCCAGGATCGTGCCAGTGATATTCAAGCTCTAGAAAAAGAAATCCAAGGTTATCAAAAGCAAATTGAGACCTTGAATGATCAAGCTACCTCGCTGGCTTCTACGATCAAGTCTTTGGAACTTAATGAAAAGAAATTGGCCGCTGATATCAAACTGACCGAAAACAAGATTTCTGCCAAAAATATCCAAATATCTACTTTGACTTCACAGATTTTGTCCAAAGAAGACAATATAGGTTCGGACAGGCGGATCATCCAAAAATCATTGGCTACCATGGAACAATTTGACGACCGATCTATCATTGAAGTCTTTCTTTCAGGGGATAGTCTAGCTAGCGTTTCCAATGCCCTAGACAATATGGTTTTGATCCAAAAGGGACTGCTCGGTCAGATCGCCAAATTGCGAACCGTCAAAGCCGATCTGGAAACAAACAAAAAAGCCACGGTTATAGCCAAAACTGAGCTTGTCACTCTCAAGAATCAGCTGAATAGTCAGCGAAAAGTCATAGCCTCAACAGCCGCCGAGAAAAACGCTCTGCTCAAAGAAACCAAACAATCTGAATCCCAATTCCAAAAGATTCTTACCGAAAAAAAGGCCTTGCAGGAAGAATTTGAGAGGGAAGTCCTGGATTATGAATCTAAACTGCGGTTGGGGGTAGATCCTTCTTTATTGCCAAGATCAGCCAAAGGAGTCTTGTCGTGGCCATTGAAATCTCTTTTTATAACCCAGTATTTTGGCAATACGCCATTTGCCACTGCAAACCCTCAACTCTATCAAGGCAAGGGCCACACTGGTATAGATCTTCGGGCTTCTATAGGGACTCCAGTTATGGCGGCTCTTTCTGGAACTATAGTGGGAGTCGGCAATACCGATCTAGCTCCCAAATGCTATTCCTATGGCAAATGGATCATGCTCAAACACAACGATGGGCTATCCACTGTATATGGTCATCTTTCTTTGATCAATGTGGTTGTGGGAGAAAAAGTGTCCACTGGTGCGGTTATTGGTTATAGTGGTTACAGCGGAGCTGTCTCTCCTCCCGGCCCGCGAGGGGCACATTTGCATTTTGGGGTCTTTGCCAGCCAAGGTGTAGAGATCAAAGCTATTGCAAGTAGCAAGAATTGCCGCGGGGTAATAATTCCTATCGCTGATTTCAAAGCTTATCTGAACCCGATGTCATATTTGTAGTCTAGTGTATAATGAATATTGGCGGGCAGGGCAGATGTGTCTTTTTCTCTAAAAATGAAACCGCCACGACTGCTGATTCCTTCTCGAACTTCTATTTTTAGAGAAAAAGACACATCTGCCCTGCCCGCCACAATAAGATTATGCTTTCAGATTTTCCTCAAAAAAATAGGGGACTGGTGCGCACGGTGGTCTTGATTGTCATTGCTCTGCTTATTTTGAGTTATTTCGGATTTAACCTTCGAGCCATAGCAACCTCGCCGACCTCAAAAGCCAATTTTGCTTTCGCGACTGAAATTATTAATGCTGTCTGGAATACTTATTTACAAGAGCCAATTATGTATCTATGGAGTGCTTTCAAAAAACTGATTTGGGACCAATCTTTACAAATATTAGAAGACGGAGCGCAAGAAAATGCCACTTCAACTCGCTAAAACATATATTGTGCGACATAGTTTATTTTATTTCTTCGCCAATTCAATAGATGCCTTGGCCCAACATTTTGCAGATGAACTCCATGGTTGGGATCCATGTTTGTCGTATAGATACTTGCCGAAGGCAATATTCCCTTCAGTCGTATATATATCATAGCCGAGCTTCTCGGCATTTTCACCATGATATGTGATATTAATCTGCATGACACCAATATCGTTTCTATTGACCTTGCCACGGATAATATCCCCATCTTTGCCATATTGGCGCAGGGTTGATTCACAGCGGGCAATTTCAACTAGAATGGGTGTGTCAGAATAATTCTGGCGAATATAGTTTTCTATTTCTTTTGATTGTATCAATACACGCACAGAACTTGAATTCTGCTCATTAACAGAGGCTTGCTGATTGCTATCAAAAATATTATCAGCTATATATCCTGAACCATACAAAGATGACATCAGGAAGATGATACCAGTGCTTAGTTCAATCATGATAATTAAAAAAGAGCCTCATAAGCATGGCGCTTACTTAAGCCCTTTTATGGACCTAATGGTAGCATTTTTATAGTCTTATGTCAAGAGATACTCCAGCTTCTATATATGCTAGACTATCTTCACTATGGCTCATAAAAAAGCGGCCGGATCCACCAATAACGGCCGAGATTCCAATCCAAAATACCTAGGCGTGAAGATCAATCATGGTCAGTCCATAATTACCGGCCAGATCATCGTCCGTCAACGCGGCACCAGTGTTCTGCCTGGCCGAAATGTCGGGATGGGTAAAGATCATACTCTATTTGCTCTCAAAGAGGGTGTGGTACATTTTGGTACAAAAAGAAAGACCAGTTTTAATAATGATATTGCCCGCAAAAAGATCGCCCATATTGTCTAAAGTTTTGGAATTACAGAAATCGAAGGAAACAACAATACCAACGGAGACATTGCCAGCGGCCTCAAACCACGCGGGTTAGTCTTTAGTGACACAACTCTAGCATACCACATAGTCTCCGTTGGTACTGTTGTTTCCGGAGATTTGTAGAATTGGTAATTTTTTAGAATTGGTAATTCAAATCCCAAAAAAATACTTGCACACTCTCATGGAGACTCATCTTGATGCAAATATTTATGTCTAAAGTTTCAATTTCGTGGTTTAAGGCCGCTGGCAATGTCTCCATGAGAGTGTGCAAGTATTTTTTTGGGGAACCTGTCTCGTCATTCAGATTCTTCAACAACCAATGTGAAGCGAGCACTCTTCCCTGCCCCTTTTACATCTATAGTATGTTCGCCCAGGTTTTTGATCGGATGTTTTAAGATTATATTTTTTGGATCAATAACCAAACGAAACTGACTCTCAAGTTCACTAGCGATATCTTGGCTGTGGATACCGGCAAAAAGACCACCCCTCTGATCAGCCTTGGTTTTGATGGTTATTGATTTACCATCCAGATCTTTGATCACTTTGATCGCCAAATCTTGTTGAATTCTTTTCTCGTTCTCTTCCCTAGCCTTCTTATTCTCCAGATGTTTGAGAGCCACCTCTGTCGCCGCCACCGCCATCCCCCGAGGGATAAGAAAATTCTGGGCATAGCCATCACTGACATTTTTGACATCATTCTTACGACCCAGCCCAACTATGTCTTGAAGGAGGATTATTTTCATGGCAATTTTGACAATATCTCCAGTGCCTTGTCCATCTGCGGATCTTGTTTGGCCTGAATATCTTTATCGGTCAACGGAATCTCGTAGTCTGGCACTAGACCATTTTTGGACAAATTTTGCCCATGAGGTGTCAACCAGTGGGCCACCGTAACCTTGAGAGATGTTTCCGATGTGATCGGTACCAATTCCTGGACCGAGCCCTTGCCGAAAGTCTTGGTGCCTACAAGCTCTGCCACTCCATGTTCCGACAAAGCCCCAGCCAAGATCTCCGCCGCCGAAGCCGAACCGCCGTCAACTAGAATTATCATTTTGAGATTGCTGTTAAAAATATCATATCCTTTGCTCCTATAAGATTTGATATCTTGTTTGCCGCCAAAATCTTCATTTATGACTATGGCCCCAGGTGGCAAAAACCATGAAGCCATATCCCATGCCGAATCCAAATATCCACCAGGATTGCCTCGCATATCTAGAATGAGCTTATGATGACCGGAAAGCACGAATTCTCGCAAAGCTTGACGGAATAAATTGTGAGATTGGCTGGTAAAACTATAGAGACGAATGACAAATACTCCTCCGGGTTTGACGCTTGTATCGATTGTCGGTATGTCTATAACATCACGAACTATGGCTTTCTCTACTGTTTTGCTGGAACCAATAGGCAAGAAGACAATGGTTACGATAGTGCCTTTGGGGCCACGAATAAGCTTGACGGCCTTATCTACAGCTATATCAGCCGTAGAGGTGCCATTTATAGACAATATGGCATCTCCGGTTTTGACCCCGGCCCGATCGGCTGGACTGTTTTTGATCGGCGCCACTACGATCAATTTGTTATCCTTGAAACCGATCTCCATACCCACTCCTTCAAAATTGCCGGAAATATCTTCTTGAAAACTTTTTGACTCGGCTGGCGGAAAAAAGACTGTGTATGGGTCTTTGTAAGATCCTGCTAGGCCCTGGATAGATCCCCAAACTCTATCTTCAACACTGGCAGTAGTAGTGGCCACAAACTTTTCATTGAGAATACTCCAAGCTTTCCAAAAGGGGGCGAATTGTTCGGAGCTGACAATCGAATCGTCCTCGACCAGAGCTGGATCAACAGAGATCACATGACCTTTTCCAATATTGATACCCCAAAAGAGCCCTACCACAAAGACAGGTAGAGCCACCAATAGAGCCAGAAATTTCTTATCTTCAATATTCACCAGAGAATCATTATGGCATAAAAGTAAATTACTAGAAAGAGTAGTTAAGCCTGGTGAATATTATTTTATTGACTTGCAAGGTCGCCCCGTCGAATGGCCCCTATTATAGTATAATAAAAGCCCTGCATATATGGACATATATCTCCACAATACTCTATCTGGGGAAAAAGAGCTTTTCAAGCCAATAAAAAAAGGGCTGGTCTCTATGTATCACTGTGGTCCAACAGTCTATGACACGCCTCACATAGGTAATTATCGGACTTTTATTATGAATGATCTTATCAGGCGAGCTTTTGAATACAACCAATACGAAGTTAATCAGGTTATGAATATCACTGATGTTGACGACAAGACCATAAACAAAAGTCGAGAAGAAAAAGTTCCTCTGAAAAATATCACTCAAAGATACGAGAAATTGTTCCTAGAAGGATTGGATTGCTTGAATATCCTACGACCTACTAGCCTGGTCCGAGCCACTGAACACATAGCTGACATGATCAGACTTATAGAAATCTTGAGAGACAAAGACTTCGCCTATAGAGCCGAAGATGGGGTATATATGAGGGTGGATAAGATTAAAAATTATGGTTCATTGGCCAGACTTGACCTTTCCCATGCCGGTCAAACTCACGAGAGGATAGCCAATGATGAATATGACAAAGAAAAACCTCACGATTTCGCTTTGTGGAAATTCAAATCTCCCGAAGATGGCGATATTTTTTGGAATGCGTCATTTGGTCAAGGCCGTCCAGGTTGGCATATAGAATGTTCAGCTATGGCCATGAAAGAGCTAGGTCCGACTCTAGATATTCATACCGGCGGAATAGATCTTGTCTTCCCCCATCACACCAATGAGATCGCCCAATCGGAATCAGCTACCGGAAAAACATTCGCTAGGTACTGGATCCATGGGGCTTTTATGACCATCAATCGGGAAAAGATGGCCAAATCAAAAAACAATGTCATCAAATTAGATGATCTTAAGAAGGAGTCCATATCCCCTCTCTCCTATCGTTATTGGCTTATGACCGCCCACCACCGTTCATTGGTAGACTTTAGTTATAATACTCTTCATGCCGCCCAGACTGGACTTATCCGTCTGATCAAGATCGTGGCAAGTTATCCGGACGGAGGAACGATCATTCCAGATTATCAGCAGAGATTTCAGACCTTCATAAATGACGATTTAGACCTGCCCCAGGCTCTGGCTTTGGCTTGGGAACTGATCAAAGATGGCTCGTATTCGGCCGCAGACAAAAAAGCCAGTCTGCTTGATTTTGATAGAGTCTTTGGTCTGAAATTGGCTTCAGCTCCGCGGGCGGAATATCAAGATATTCCGGCAGAAATCCAGGCTCTGGGCTCTGCCAGACAACAAGCCCGTCTGGAAAAAGATTGGGCCAAGGCCGATGCCCTGCGGGCCGAAATAGAGGCACGCGGCTTCGTGGTCAGCGACACCCCAGAGGGTATGACGATCATAGCAGTCTGACAATATTCTCAACTTCACCCAATCGCGCCTGAATACGCGACTCCATAATATCAACCCGATCTTCCAGCCGTCCAAAACTCCGGGCAATGGCTACAGCAATATCATCGCCGCATGAATATATCAGCCGCTCTAGCGCCTCAAAATCTTTGGGGTCTAGTTTCATCATATGAATGTAACATTGTGAGATAAAATAATAGTGAATAATTATTAAAATCCCGAATAAATTGACCTAAAAATTTAATAAATTATTGTGCACAGGTTATTCACGAATCCAAATATCCGCCAAAAATTGTTGCCATGGTACAATAGCAATTGTGAATACAACCTCCCCTTATTACAAAACCAAAGACCTCAAAATACCACCACACAGTATTGAGGCCGAAAAAGCCCTTCTAGGTTCGGTTATGATTAGATCAGAAGTGATGCATGACATCATTGACATGGTCAGTGAGCAATCATTCTATGCCACCGAGCACAAAAGTATTTGGATCGTCTTATTTGAACTTCATAGCAAAACTTCACCTATTGATCTTTTGTCACTCTCGGCCCGTCTCAAAGAAAAAAATCTCTTGGAACAGATCGGCGGCATGACCTATCTGACCGAATTGATCAATACTGTTCCCTCTTCAACAAACGCCGAGCACTATGCTTCTATCGTCTCCAAAAAACATATTATGCGCGAACTTTTGCGGGCAGCCGAAAACATCACTGGTCTGGGCTACGACGAAGAAGCTGATATTCACGATATTCTAGAAAAATCTGAAAAGGCTTTGTATGCTGTGACCAACAAAAGTGGCTCCAACAAATTCATAGCCCTCAAAGACACCTTACACGAAGCTTGGGAACGCCTTGACCATCTACATAAGACCCGCAACGAGCTCCGCGGTGTCCCAACCGGTTTTGTTGAATTAGATAATAAGATTGCTGGCTTTCAAAAATCCGATCTGATCATCCTGGCAGGACGCCCATCTATGGGCAAAACTGCCCTAGCTCTGGATATGGTCAGAAAAACTGCCATTAATCACAAAGTGCCGGTAGCTATATTTTCCTTGGAAATGAGCTCCCAACAGCTAGTAGATCGGATGCTGGCGGCGGAGTCCCAGGTGGATGCCTGGAAGATACGGACTGGTCATAATCTTTCAGTGGAGAACGATTTTAAGGCCATTGGCGACGCTATTGGTCGTTTGTCGGAAGCCCCTATATTCATAGACGATCAACCTGGAAACAATATCCTCAAAATGCGAGCTGTGGCCAGAAGACTGAAAAACGAAAAGGGTCTTGGTCTGATCGTGGTTGACTATCTCCAACTGATGCTACCGACCACTACCAGGAACAACGACAACTTGGTCCAACAGATCACCGAGATTTCCCGCTCCCTAAAAAATCTAGCCCGGGAGTTGGAAATACCGGTCCTAGCCTTATCACAATTGTCCCGAGCCGTGGAACAACGCGGCGGCAAACCACGGCTTTCCGATCTGCGGGATTCTGGATCGATAGAACAAGATGCCGATCTGGTGATGTTCATTCATCGTGAATCTGACCAGGAATTGGGCGGCCGCAAACAAGAAGCCGAAATCCTGATAGAAAAACACCGCAACGGCCCGACTGGCACAGCCAAGCTATTCTTTGATACCAAAAAGGCCACTTTCTTGAGCATGGACAAAGGTGAATTTGGTGATTTTGAGAAGAGTTGAAATAATACCAATATCAGATCATTAACTTGACATTATGGACTCTCTGGATCGTTTGGAAGAAATATTTTCCCATTTCCCCGGCATCGGACCTAGGCAAGCTCGCCGCTTTGCTCATTATATCTTGAATAAACCAGCCTCTTTCAGCCATCAATTGGCGGAACTCCTAAAAAAAGTCAGAGATCTGGCCATTGAATGTCCGAACTGCAATCGGATGTATATGGATAGTGGAGAGAAAAAAGCCAAAGATATTCCCTGCCCTATCTGCCAAAATCCATCTCGTGACCATCAAACTTTGATGATCACAGCTAGGGATTCGGATTTTGAAACAATAGAAAAAAGTGGAGCCTATCGTGGTCTGTATTTCATCTTGGGCGGCACGGTTCCAATTCTTGACAAAGAACCGGAAAAGCGGATCCGCTTACGAAAACTGCTAGAATATATCTCCAGTTTATCAGACTTGAAAGAAATCATACTCTCTCTAAACACAACCCCAGATGGCGAACACACGGCCAACATCGTCAAAAATTCCCTGGAAAAAATGACCACAACTGCGGGCAGGATGATAACCATCAGCGTCTTGGGTCGAGGTCTTTCCACGGGAGCAGAACTTGAATACGCTGACAAAGAAACGATCCGGAATGCTCTATCTTCAAGACAATGAATCAATCTTAACCTTGAAAAATGGTTGGCGGTGAGTGTTTTTCTTGAAATAACGGCTTTTTTGTTTGTAGTGAACCACGGTTATTTTTGGTCCGCGGCCAATATCGGTAATTGTGGCTTTGACGGTGGCATTTGGTATATAGGGGGTGCCGATAGTGGTATCTTTGCCATTGTCCCAAAGGAGAACTTTGTCAAAAACGACAGCATCGCCTTTTTTGTGAATGCCAGAAAGCTTCTCTATGGTCACCATATCGCCTTTGGTGACCGTGTATTGTTTACCACCAGTCTGAATAACCGCAAATTCCATAATGATTTGATTATACATGAATGATATTGTCACGCAATGCTTCCCCAAGAAACTCTCACATCCTTACGGAGACTCATCTAGATGCAAATATTTAGGTCTAAAATATAGATTCTGTGGTATGAGGCCACTGGCAATGTCTCCGCAAGGATGTGAGAGTTTTTTTGGGGGTGAAGTCTGAAGACAGACTTTCCTAATTATTCTTCCTCTGGCTTGTCTAGCGCCATAATTTCTATGCCTGGAGCAGAGCCGGTGATACGTAAAACATCTTTGTCTATTTTTTTTAGCTCTTTATTTGAGAAATTGTAATGGTTGATAACAGTGCCTAACGATACTCCGAGCTTGAGGTGATACTCTTCATAATGCTTGATATGAGTGCCCAACTCTACTACCCGCTTGACGATATCCTTGGCTGTCTCTTCTATGACTAGGGCCTTGAGCCCTTGCAGAACAGTCTGTAGATATGCCAGGAATGAAGTGGGAGAAACGATGATCACTTTGTATCTGGACGCGGCCCGCTGGATTAGATTGTCGGTTTCTTCAGCGCTAGCCCCTATCTTATTGACCAAAAGATCATAATAAATAGCTTCATGGGGGATAAACATAAAAGCAAAATCCATCGTTCCTTCGTTGGGACGAACATATTTAGCGGTTTCTTGAATCCGAGTCTTGAGATCGCCAACAAAAGATCGTTCTAGTTTTTCGCGTTCGGCCGGATTTTTTTCTTCCGCCAGTTTATTATAATTCTCCAAGGAAAATTTTGAATCTATCGGTATAATTTTTTCCTTAACAAAGACAACCGCGTCCACCACTTCCCCATTCTTGAAAGCATATTGCATCTGATATTGGCCGGGAGCCAAAACATTCTTGAGTAGAGTTTCCAAATAATATTCACCGAGGATACCTCGGTGTTTGGGATTTTTCAAAATATCTTGAAGGTTTTGGAGTTGGTCGGCAAAAGAGACAACTTGTTTATTGGTCTCATCAAGCTTGGTCAAGCCCCGAGTAACTTCACGGATAAGATTTGATGATTCGGAAAGCTGTGCCCGCATGGAATCCTGGACGGACTTTGAAGATTGGTGAATCTTGGTGTCAACCGTCCTAGTCAAGTCGCCAACCTTCCTGTCCAGAGTCCGCGATAGTTCATTCATATTGCTGTTCATCTGTTCCAAAACAAGCTTGACTCCCTGACCTTCCACTTCATCGGTCTTGAAGGATTGGTTTTTGCGATAAAGCAAGAATGCCATGACGATATTTCCAGCAATAGCGAGTATGGCTAAGATAGCAATGATTATCTGCATTTTGACATTGTATCAGAATTGCCTATAATTGCTTGTACTTATGCTCCATCAGACTATAAAGAATCAGATCAAAGAAGCTCTGCGAGCAAAGGACACTTTGCGATTGGATGCATTGCGAGGACTCAATGCTCTCTGCCTCAATGAACTTATAGCTATGGGATCATCCCAAGAATTCCTGCCAGACGACAAAGTCACACCACTTATCAAGCGGAGCATAAAACAAAGAAAGGATTCCATAGAGCAATTCCAGAAAGGCGGCCGTGAAGATCTGGCCCAAAGAGAACAATCCGAACTGGTCATACTATCCAGCTTCCTGCCAGCTATGATATCTCTACAAGAAGTCCGCCTGATAGTCCGCGAACGAATCGCCACTCTCAAGTCCAACGATTCTTTTGATCCAAAAAATTCCGGCAAAATAATCGGCATGCTCATCAAAGAACTCTCCGGCAAGGCCGATGGTAATGATGTCAAAAAAGCGGTGGAGGAGATATTGTAGACGCTCTTGTTTTTTATTCGGACTTCATTCCAGCGAAAAAAGGGACGAGTCTCTCTTGAATCTCCCTCAAGTCCTTTTCCGAAGCGTTTTTTGCCGCCAGGGGGTTTATTTCATTGACATGATTGATCGGTATGAGATGTATATGGACATGATCTACTCCAAATCCTTCTATGGCCATCCCTATTCTTTTTGCCCCCGTGGCTTTTTTGAGAATAACCGCGACATTCTTGGCGCATAAAAATAATTTGCTATATAGAAACTCCGGAATGTCGTATACATATTCATAATGTTCTTTTGGTATGAGTAATAAATGTCCAGGATTGATGGGACTGATAGTGGGAAAAACAAGAAATTGGTCATTTTCCCAAACTTTGTTGGCTTGAATTTTTCCGGCAATAATTTTACAGAATAGGCAATCCATTTTTATTCATACTTTGGCATAGGGTTCTAGTTCTACGATGAATGTGGCGCCCTTGCCCTCACCGAGAGATTCGGCTCTAATAATACCATGATGAGCAGTGATGATCTCCCGAGCGACATACAAGCCCAAGCCAGTGCCTTTGATGTTGGCTTTGTTGGCATTATCGGCTCGGCTGAATTTGCGGAATAATAGTGGCATGGTTTCTAGTGATATACCAACTCCACTGTCCTTGACGGCGAAGGTGATCAATCTTTTGGAACTATCACAAGCCAAGGATACAGTAATAAAGCCGCTAGTAGTATATTTGAGAGCGTTGTCCACAAGATTGACCGCGACCTGCTTGAGCTTGTCTCGATCTGCCATGATCCGATAATCGGCGGAAGGGTTATGATTATCGAAGGAAAACTTTAGCTCTGATTTGACAATGGTAGGTTTGAGTTCATCAATAACATCTTCAACCATCAGCTTGAGATCAACGATTTCAAAAGAAAATTTCATGGTCCCGAGTTCTATCCGGGTAACATTGAGATAGTCCTCAACGATAGAAGTAAGAGTGTTTGTAGACTCGTAAATCCGAGAGACGGCCTTTTGGGCCTCCGGCCCGATCTCTCCCATGTCTCCCTCCAATATAAGCGAGGCATAACCTTTCATAGCAGTCAGCGGCGCCCGTATCTGGTGGGTAGCAAACGACACAAACTCCGACTTCTGTTTATTCAAATCCGTCAACCTCACATTTGCCTGTTCCAAATCAATGGCCAATTTCTCGATCCGTTCGCGTTGAGAAATTTCTCTATAAACACCTCGAATAAGTAGGTAACTGAAAAAGGTTATGATAATCAAAACAAAGGTTTTTAAAAAGAGCTCTGTAATAGAACTTACAAAGAAAAGTTCCATTAAAAGAGCTATTATTATGACTATACTTACAACCTCAGTTAATATGATTTTAATTTGAAATAGTTTATATTTCAACATAGCAATAAACAAAGACGCAATAAGAATAAAAGCAAAAAGTGGACCAAGCCATGTGTATTGGTATATCTTAAAATATGGCAATATAAGATCTGGGATAATTGCCAATATTGATGAGATTAAATAACCCATGAGAACATATTGAATTTGTTTTTGTTGAACACTATCCTTAGTTTTCTTATGTTGTACGAATAAGAAAATAAATCCTACGAAAAAATATAAGGTTAATACGACGGCGTAATAAACATATCCGCTTCCGAGTTGATATGTAATACCATGAGTATCTCCAATAATATAATTACTTAAGAATATAAAATAAGTAAGGCAAATCAACAAAACTGTAGCAATAATAACTACCCACTTACTTTTTGGTATCTTTTGGGGGAAATTTAAAGAGAAAATTAAAAAAAAGTAGGAGATAAAAAGAGCTGATGAATGGGTTATGGATATCCAATTAGTTAATGATTGGTAACTTGCTGAATAAAAACCAATAATTGCAATACTCCAAATTACAAGAGTAAGTGTGATGAAACTAAAAATAATATCTGCGAAAGACTTTATCCCACGAGAAACAGCAATAAGTCCAAGAATAATATTTGTGATCACTACAACAGAGAGAGTTGGGATTATAAGATCGCTCATTAAATATATTATAATATTTTTAATACTTTTAGTATGTATGTATACACATTAGACCTAAATAAAAATGTGTTGTCACCCTCTCTACGAAACATAAAACGATTACAAATAATATTTTCTGTGTATTGAAAAAAAAGTTTTGTAACAAAAAATATTGGAATAACAGGATCATTTACTTGTGTAAAATATTTATACAAAACTCCATGTTTTGGATAATGTTGTTTGTATTCTTTAATATAGCCGACTGGAAATTTTAATCTTCTCAGTTTTATATTAAGACTTTGTTTGATAAATGCATAACCTCCAAGCAAATTTTTCTTTATGGCGTAGTTACTAACAGTATTTAATAGAAACAGCATAACTATGCCACGTGGCAAATAATCTTTTTTTAATTTATCCGGCGGAACAATGACAAAACGACCAATTTCAAATCTATTAGCACGAGGTATTGATCTGAGTTCTTCAGGTTCTTTTATGTAAAAAGCTAATTCCGTTGGTAATACATCACTAAAAATGCTACGAATACATCCTATTAGTCTTAGATTATCTTTTTCTTTAATAGCAGCAATAAAATATTGTGACTTACCGACACTATCATATTCATCAGTTTCAAAAAGATTTGAATATTTCGTGGAATCAATATAACCTTGTTCTGAATAAATCTTATATCTCAATTTATACACCTCTTGTTTTTCATTGTCTGTTGTCGTTTCACCAAAAAGAATGGTTCGGTCAGCGTTTACACCTCTGATTGTGAGCTTTCTAAAAATATTCATGTACATTACAAAACAGTATTGTACCACAATCACTTCACAGCATAATTTAAAATTGCTTGATCACAATACACAAATTTATCACAAGAAACGTACTTAAAACCTGCTAACTCAAGCATGTTTTTTTGCTCCTTATTTACAAAGAAATCATACATTCCGTGTCTGTTTTCATAACTAATAATGAAATTATAATAAAATATTTTTAGAGTTGGGATAATCAATGTTGTTAATTGTTTTATAGCCATAATCACGCCAAATTTATCAACGTATTCTTTGACATGACCCACATAAATCTTAAACGGACTAAATTCCTCAACAATATTTGATATAACTACATATCCATTTGGTTTTGTAATTCTGTAGAGTTCTTTAAAGATTGATTTCCTTTTGATTCTTGGAATTGAATAAAGAACATTATTAGAAATGACAGCATCAAAATAATTATCTAGAAAAGGTAATCTATTACTAATATCTAAATAAATGATTTTGGCAGACGATCTTTTTGTTTTATGAATCTCAATTCCTTCTTTTGAAAAATCAATACCAACTGTATCTGCTCTTAGTTCATCAGCCATTATAGAAAGATTGCCAGTGCCAGATCCTAAATCAAGGATCTTATCTCCTTTTTTAATTTTTGCATCATTACAAATTTCTTGAAGTAATTTTTTATAGGGAATTAGTTTATTTAAATGATCATATACCAAAAAGTATTTTTTCCAGAATTTTGGTGTGAGCATAATACAAATATGCAACATTATACCAATTTTAACAAAATAATTGAAGTATACGTATGTAATGATACAATGGATTTATGCTTTTAATTGAAGTATTACGTGTTGAATCGGTTGGACTTATCATAGCAATGGTGATCGATATCATCTTGATAATCATAATTTTCCTAAAAAAACACAAATCTTTATCTACTATATTTTTCCTTTTATTTACCATTTTTGTACTATTTTGGGTCCTATCTATGTTTTTGTTTGATAATGTAGATAGTAGCTTGCTTATACTAGTAACCCATTTTCTTTACGCCTTTCCAGCGTTTATACCTCCACTTCTTTTGTTCTTCATAATTACATTTCCAGATAAAAAATTGGAACTATCTTGGAAACAAATAGTTCTTATATCATTACCTACACTTTTCGTGGCTTTTGGTAGTTTTATTCCGAATTTTGTGATTACACATGTGACCCCAGATGTCATTAATGGCTCTCGTAATATATTTTATGGAAAAATAGGGTACGGTATTTATTTTTCTTACATAGTTATCTATTTCTTTATCGTATTGGTCAAAATACTAGAGAGACTCTTAAAAAGTAAAAACAAGGAGCATGATCAAATAGAGATTATATTTATAAGTATATTGATCTCATGTTTAATAGGAGTAGTGTTTAGTTTATTTCTACCAACATTCGGAATATATAGGTTCATGTGGATTGGGCCGTTTTTTAGTATTTATATGGTGTCAACCATAGCTTACGCTATTGCAAAGTATCAATTATTTGACATAAAACTTGTTGCTATAGAATCAGTAACTCTGACACTATGGATATTTATCCTTATAAGAATATTCCTAGCCACAAATGCCCGAGAAATTTGGATTGAGGTTATTTTGCTTATCATCACCATAGCCTTTGGGATCCTGCTCATTCGCAGCGCTCTTCATGAGATGGAACAAAGGGAGAAGATTGAAACAATGGCTTTTTCTTTGAAGAAAGCCTATACCAGTTTGGAAGAGCTGAATAAAGGTCTGAAACAAAAAGTATCCGAACAAACAAAAGAAATCAGAGCCTCGTACGAGGTAGAAAAGCGGGCTCGTGGCGAACTAGAGAAACTGGATGAGACCAAAAACCAGCTGATCACAGCCGCACAACACAATCTTCGAACACCCCTAACCACCCTAAAATGGCAATTGGAAGAGATACGGAAAAATTCAAATGATGGTAGTGACAATGGGTTGAATAAGGCGCTAAAAGAGTCAGAAGAGTCTGTTACCCGATTGACCCAAATCCTAGAAGATTTTTTAAGAATCACGGAGATGAAAGTGAGTGGAAAATAAACATCATTCCTCCATCAGTCTCACCACCACATCCCTAAACCTAGCTGTTAAATCTATATCGGAAATCCTTGAATCAACAACTATCGGCTCGCCTATATTGATGTCAATTTTCCGACGTATTAACATTCGAGACCCTTTGCGGAATGAAAGAGGTAAGACTGTTACCCCCGTTTGTCTGGCCAGAACAGCGGCCCCTCTTTTGAAAGGACCGACAACACCATCGGTAATCATCTCCCCCTCCGGATAGATGACCACATTGCCTCCGTCTCGGATGATATTTCTGGCCCCACTTATACCAGCTTCTATGCCCTGACCTGGAACAATAGTGAAGGCTCCGAACAATGAATAGATAAGATCAATAATACCAACCGCCTTCAGAGTATTGAGAGTCTTGGACTTGAAGTTTCTGACGGCCATGAAACAAAGAGGCAAAAGATGACCGTAAGAGCCGATGATCAGACGAAACAAAAAACTGTCATAGAAAGCGATATGATTTGATATAAAAAGAGTTGGATTTTCCAGCTGTTCAAGATTGTGGCGACCCCGAATATCAATCTTGAAAAAGATATTAAAAACAATAAAGACTATTGGCCAGGCCAAAAACTGACTAACCTTGACCCATTCTCTGACCACTCCTATGCGTTTGGATCTCGGACGCACTGGCGCCAAATAAATCTCCGCAGAAGTTTCAATAGCGTGTGCCATTGCAATAAATTAAGAACTTAACAAAAAAACCTAAAATCCCATCACAACTCCTCCTCATGCGAATCTACAACCTGGACCCGAATCTTGTTTTGTATCGGTTGACCGCCATATGTCGCATCAGTAACATTCGTGGGGATCTTGGTAATCACTCCATTTTCGTCCGGAGCCGTCTGGCACTGAATACCCAGAGTATATATACCTGTGGCGGTCGGCATCGTTAGATTCAAAGGATTGATGGCATTTGAGACGGACTGCGGCGTGCCTGTCCAACCAGAGAGAGTGGTCACAGCACCCGGAGCATTCAAGACATAGCCCGCACAGACTCCGCCAGAACCTATATTAGTATTCCAGAAGACAGGAGCCTTTTGGCCCTGGTTGACCTTATAATAGGTATCAGTCGTAGCACTGCGACTGCCGACCCAAAGCTTCAGAGTGTTCCCCGTGTATCCCACCGTAGCTGTTTGAGAACTGGAACAGTACGACGGCGTCAGAGTAGTATTCTGGCAAGAAATACTATATGAGGTTGTTTGGGTGATAGAAAGATTCTTTGAATCGTTTAGAGCATCGCTGATTTTGGTGCCTGGATTGGCGGTAACCGAGCAAGACTGTGCATTGGAAGATAGCCATGACACGAAAATATTGCCTCCGCTACTAGGCAAAGAGCTCGGATTGACACTGATAGAGCAAGCCAGAGATGGTCCACCTGTAATCTCACCACAATTTGTACAGACCACTGGTGGTGTATCTGAACTACCGCCGGATAGAGCCGGATTGAATGATATCCAACCCAAAACTATGCCTCCCCAGGCATAACCTACAAACTGACCACTAGCTGGAATAAAAGTAGCTCCACCGCTACCGTTGGAAACACTGGTTGGGAAATACTGATTGTCGGAAAGTTGGATACAACCATCCCAGCCATCTGTACGACCTTTGCCTACGACAGCCCTAGCCCAACCAGTAACAGCTCCCGTAGAAGTACTGACATGAGCTTGGGTTGTGCCGACGCAACCAGCCAGATCTCCATCTTCGAAGCTGATCCAGCCGATATTGCTAGACCAAGCGTAGCCACCAAAATTACCGAATGGGTCAATGGTAACAACATATGCGGCGCCAGAACCAGCCTCCGAGTTTGCGGAGTTGAAACTAATCCAACCGATATTGCTTGACCAAGCCCAACCAGAAAGGTCGGCGGCATTGGCAGGAATGATATTTATGGCAAAAACAAAACAAACGGCGAGAAAAAATATAGAAAAGTATTTACTCATGTTTTTGAGATTCCACTACATCAGTAGTTTAACTCAAAATAAGCAACCAGTATAGACTCAAAATTAAGATATGGGGATAAGAGCAGGAAGAGCCCCAGAATACTCTTTTTCCAGCCCTCTCGTGACTCGCGTCGGACGATTGTAAGTTTCGTGAGGCTCTTACTTAACCCATTCCTGGATTATGAGCATTGACTTCCCTGCCGTCATTTCCTGCCATATCTCTTCTGTTATAAAAGGCATGAATGGATGAAGAATAATCAGAATGTTTTTCAGAGTATGGCGCAATAGATGTTTTCGAGATAGCTTCTCAATTTCAGAACCATTCCTGAAGATAACCTTGCTCTCTTCAATAATTTTGTCCGCCAAAGTGTGCCATACAAAGTGATATATCTTCTCGGCGGCAATGTAAAAACAGAAATTATCCATATCCTTGACAATATCGGCGATCAAGTCTTTCTGTTCTTGGTATAGTTTGACATCTTCTTGTTCGTATTTATCAAAATGCTCGTCACAGGAGAGTCCTTCGGAGTTCTCCAAAACAAACCGGGCTATATTCCATATTTTATTGGAGAAATGCTTGTAACCACGAATACGATCTTCCGAGAGAGCAAGCGAAGTTCCTGGAGTATTGCCTACAATAAGCCCCATTCGTAGAGCATCCGTGCCATATTTTGCCGTGATATCTAGGGGGTTGATAATATTGCCTTTGCTCTTGCTCATCTTCTCCCCCTTGGCGTCCAAAACCAAACCATGAAGATAGACGGTTTTGAATGGAATCTTGCCTGTCACATACAGTCCAAGCATTATCATTCTGGCCACCCAGAAGAAAATAATTTCTCCGGCAGTTTCCATGATATCGGTCGGATAAAAATCTTTGAAATCTGAACTATCCGGATATCCGAGAGTGGCAAAAGGCCATTGACCTGAAGAAAACCATGTATCAAAAGTGTCTCTGTCTTGGATCAATTCCCCGCCGCACTTGGGGCATTTGACCATTTTGTCTTCTAGATCAACAAAGCCGTCATCGCATGTATTACACAGTTTGGCTGGAATGGGAATGCCCCAGACAATTTGCCTGGATATATTCCAGTCATTTATATTTTGGAGCCATTGAATGGTAATTTTTTTGTAATATTCGGGAATGTATGTGATATCACCAGAATTGATTTTCTTCAAAGCTTCGTTAGCGAGAGGTCTCATCTTGATGAACCATTGGCTTCTGATTTGTGGTTCTATGGTGGTGCCACATTTGTAGCAAGTTCGGATAATGTGCTTATAATCAGTTTCAATCTTTTCCAAAAGGCCTTTTTGTTTGAGCTTGTCTACAATCAGCGGTCTGGCTTTTTTGATGTGGATTCCACTAAATTCTCCAGCAATGGGCAGAAGTTTGCCGTTTTCATCTATAATTTGCTCCTTGTCCAAACCGTGTCTCTCGGCTATGGCGAAGTCTACCGGGTCATGCCAAGGAGTGATGGTCATGGCCCCCGTGCCAAAGTTCATATCAATAGCTTCGTCTTTGATGATGGTGGCGGTGATGGGGCCATTTATCCATTCTAGGGGAATTTCCTGGCCATCTTTGTACTTTGCGTATCTCTTATCGGATGGATGGATGACCACATATTTGTCGCCAAATTTGGTCTCGGGTCTGGTCGTGGCGATCGTGAATGGTCCGTACTTCAAATAATAGAGTTCGTCCGTCTTTTCTTCATCTTTGATTTCCAGATCGGAGAAAGATGTCTGATGTTTGGGGCACCAGCTGACTATCCTTTTGCCTCGATATAGCAGTCCATCTGTCTCCAGTTTTTTGAAAGTGTTATAAACAGTTTTTACTATATCTGGATCAAGAGTGAACTTTTCCCGCGACCAGTCGCATGAGGCGCCCAGACTGCGGATCTCTTTTTTGATATTACTTGAATTGGTTAGGGTAAAATCTAAGATTTCTTGATAGAGTTTGTTGGACTCCATCTCAAAACGGCTTCTACCTTCTTTTTCCAGCTTCTTCTCATAGACCACTTGGGTTTCAAATCCAGCATGATCAAGACCAGGAAGCCAAAGAGTCCTGAATCCACGCATCCGCTTGTATCGGGTCATAATGTCCTCAATAGTCATAACTAGAGCATGGCCGGCATGCAACGAGCCATTGGCGTTGCTAGGTGGCATGATGATGCAAAAGTTTTTGTCTTTGCTTGGCGAGCCCTTGGTGACAGGAATATTATCGGGATTAAAAAAACCACTATTCTCCCAGAGTTTGTATATTCTCGGTTCGGTCTCCCCAGGGTCATAAGGCTTCAAGAATTTGCCATTCATGGTCATAGGGTATCAAAAAAGACCTGAAGATGCATCCTTTTTGAGACTTTTTATTCTCAAATTTTATACTTACTGACCTTCACCCAACTCCCGTCTAATATGGTATGATGTGTGGATGAAAACATCACATCATCACCCTTCTCG
>MHRM01000013.1:26341-28205 GCA_001822575.1 Candidatus Taylorbacteria bacterium RIFCSPHIGHO2_02_FULL_44_12 | reverse complement strand
CCGACTCAACAAAAAATGGTAATGACCATAAAGTAACAGTAACTGAACAAATGACAACTGCCAAAGAGTAGATTCCTACTGGGGAAAAAATCTGTAATTGCTTCAGTTTTTCTTTAGACCAATTTGCATGATTGGCATGGTAGCTTAAAAGTAATTCCTTTATTGCCCACCAGCACGCAATCGGCCCTACTATCAAACCAATGATTTCCAACACCAACAAAGAATAATAAAGATAAGAATTCATAATTAACTCCCGTATTGTCAACCAACAACTCAATGAGTCGTTTACGCCACAGCGTATTCGAACCAAATTCGTTTAGCAACATAGCACATCCTTGTGTAGTTGTCAAAAAAATCCAGAGCAGATTCAGGTTATTGAACTTTAATTTCAGATAGAGTAATATCTAAGCATGATGAATTCAAGACATTTGCAATACAATGTAATCTTTAGACCAGAACCAGAAGGAGGCTTTACTGCTCTGGTGCCTTCTTTGGCTGGTTGTATTAGTTTTGGGAAAGATCTTTCCAAGGCAAAAGAAATGATTATTGACGCTATCCAAGGTTATTTGGCATCTCTTCAGAAGCACGGTGAACCTATTCCGTCTGATGACGAGAATTTCGTAAGCTCGATCTCTATTCCAAAAAGCCTCAAGGCTCACTATGCCTAAACTACCAGTTCTGACCGCGAAAAAAGTAATAAGGATTTTGCAAAAAGAAGGTTTTGAAATTGATCACACAACAGGCGGTCACTACATATTTTTCAATCCCACAACTAAAAAGAGGGCAACAGTGCCTTTTCATGTAAGAGATTTACCAAAGGGAACATTATTATCAATAATAAAGTCAAGCGGAATCTCAAGAGAATATTTTATCTAGAATAAACATTAGTAGCAATCATCAAAACAACATCTTCCTGGCTACCAAACCATTCAGGGAAATGAGTCCTTGCAATTCCAGGAAAGAAAGTTTGGCATTGACTTCGTGGATCGGCGCACCTATCTCCATGGCAATGTCGTTTTTGGAGATTTCTCCTCTGCCGATGATGGTGATGATGTGTTGCGAGAGAGGGTCTAGGGAAGCGTAATCTTCTGGTGATATGGATCTGGAAGACATTCCAGTACCTAGTCCCAAAGCTTTTAAGATATCAAGAGAAGTAGTTATCGGAACAGCCCCTCTCTCTATGAGCATATGCGGGCCGTAGGACAATTCCGAAAAGATAGAACCAGGCACGGCTAGAATGTCTCGGTTGAAATCCGTGGCGTATTCGGCTGTGAGGAGCGTGCCGGAACCTTGTCGGGCTTCTATGACCAGAGTGGCATGAGACATCCCCGCCATCAGGCGGTTCCTGGCCGGGAATGTCCAGTTCATTGAAGGTTGATCAAATTCAAAAGGAGAGATCAGGGCTCCTCCCGATGTTACGATCCTATCAGCAAGTTTTCTCTTGGAATGCGGATAGAGGACGCCCCGGGCAAGACCAGAGCCTGGAAAAGCCACGGTTTTTATTCCGGTATCCAGAGCCGCTTCGTGAGCTATGGAGTCAATACCTATAGCCAAACCAGAAACTATGACTACTGGGTATCCTTTTAGACCCCCTATCAATTGGCGACAAGCCTCTTCTCCATATGGACTGTGATTGCGGGATCCGATGACGCATAGAAAACTATGATCATCCGTCGGCAATGAACCCACAATATCCATAGTCGCAGGCAGTCTAGCGATCTGTTTCAACAGGAATGGGTACTGATCTTTATTCAAATTTTTGATTGTTCTTGTTTTCAAGATGATTGCTGATCATTGCTGATCATCAATGATCATCAATGATCACTGATTTAATTTCGGCGGGGCAGACATATTCATTTTCTCT
>MHRM01000013.1:7746-26316 GCA_001822575.1 Candidatus Taylorbacteria bacterium RIFCSPHIGHO2_02_FULL_44_12 | reverse complement strand
CTCTATTTTTAGAGAAAATGAATATGTCTGCCCCGCCTATGTCAAAATGTAAATTTTTACCAAGCCATGATACACTATTATCATGTTGGACATCAAATTTATCAGAGAAAACAAAGATCTCATAGCTCAAGCGGTTGTCAAAAAACATATCAATTTCAATGTCGATGAACTTATTGCTGTGGATGATCGTCGAAGGTCGCTTCTAGCTAGTGTGGAAAAAAGGCGAGCTGAACAAAATGCCGGAAATGCTGGAATCGCCTCTGCCACTACACCCGAGGAACGCTCCAGGTTGATCGCGGCCATGAAATCGGTGAAAAATGGACTTGAATCAGACGAATCTGCTCTCAAGGAAACTCTCAAAATCTGGCAGGAATTGATGTTGAGTGTGCCCAATATTCCGGATATGTCGGTGCCAGAAGGGGCTAGTGAAGATGACAATGTGGTGCTGAAGGCTTGGGGGGATAAGACCAAGTTTGATTTTGAACCAAAGGACCATGTGGAGATCATGACAAAGCTCGGCATTTTGGATCTTGAAAGAGGGACCAGGGTTCATGGTTTCCGAGGTTATTATTTGAAAGGGGAGGCGGTCCGATTGTGTTTTGCTATTTGGAATTATGCTCTGGATTTCTTTTCAAAAAAGAATTTTATTCCTGTTATGCCGCCAAGCATCGTGCGCAAAATAAATTTATATGGTACGGCTCATCTGCCTGGTGATATGGAAGATTTTTATGTCACCCAGGATGGCGATGTCTTGTCCGGCACGGCCGAAGTGCCCCTTATGGGTTATCATAGCGATGAAGTATTGTCGGAGATGGAATTACCAAAAAGATACTTGGGTTTTTCTCCTTGTTATCGCAGGGAAGCCGGCGCTCACGGTAAAGATGTTCATGGTCTGATACGAGTTCACGAATTCTTCAAATTTGAACAGCTCGTTCTATGCCAAGCCAATCACCAATCTTCAGTAGCTTTTCATGAAGAACTAAACCGCAATACCGAAGAATTTGTAGAGTCTATAGGCATACCTTACCGTACTATCTTGATGTGCGGAGCCGATCTCGGTCTCGGTCAGGTCAAAAAATATGACATAGAACTTTGGGTTCCAAAAGAAGATACTTATAGAGAAATATCATCCGCTTCTTATTTTCATGACTTTCAAGCTCGTAGGCTCAATATCCGCTACAAAGACGGGGATGGCAAGCTTCACTATGCCCATTCCCTCAATGCTACTGCCATACCGACTCCGCGAATTCTAGTCTCATTGGTAGAGAATTTTCAACAGGCTGATGGTTCTATCCGTATTCCGGATGTCTTGCAAAAATATTTTAATGGAGATGTCATAAAAAAAGATAATAATCTCGGATAATTTTGACGAAACCTCTCTCTAGAATGCGAATTCCAAATAACAAATCTCGTCAGTCAAAAAGATTCATCAATCGACGGCGAAGAACAGTTGTTGTAGTCGTCATTCTGGTCTTGGTATCCATAGGCTCTTGGACATGGACGATCTCTCGTCTGACCGATCTGGCTTTCTTGACTATACGCAATATTGAGATCACTGCCGATCCAGATATCTCAATCGTCATTGATCAAACAGTCAAAAGATCTCTGGAAGGTCAATACTTAGGACTATTTTCTAGATCAAATACTCTGATCTATCCTCGCCTTAGCTTGATTGACGAGATAAAATCTGCTGATCCACGGATAGAGAGTGTCCTGATCAAGAGAAAGGGGCTGAATGCTCTGGCTGTATTTGTAACCGAAAAAATCCCGGC
Organism: Candidatus Taylorbacteria bacterium RIFCSPHIGHO2_02_FULL_44_12; assembly: GCA_001822575.1. Classification (GTDB taxonomy): domain Bacteria; phylum Patescibacteriota; class Minisyncoccia; order Phycocordibacterales; family PALSA-1337; genus C7867-002. Next base: position 24,544 of record MHRM01000013.1, on the reverse strand, counting down.
CGCTATTGTCTGCGCGGGATTACCAGACGAAATAAACACCCAGTTCATCATATCAAAATACCTCGGTTCTTGTTACTGGGCTGACAAAAATGGTTTTGTGTACGAAAAGACTTCGTCCAAATACGGAACAAAATACAACAAATATTTCATTCCTGATTTGGATGTCCTTGTAGGAGACTCCATTCAAGCAATGTTTGCTACTTCTACCGATGAATTCCTTCTACTTCAATCATTTTATGATGAGATTAGAGAAAACAACATAGATGTCCAGGCTATTTTGATGAAAGAAAACAGAGAATATGAACTCTATATACTCAACCCCGATCATGGCGCAGTGTCGGATGACAAAAGCATGGCTGTGGTGTATTTCAATACATCTCATTCACTCCCCAAGCAAGCTTCCAATCTTATTTCTTTCTGGAATAGTATGACAGCCGATGCCCGCGCCCGTGGGGAAACCGTCTCTTTTGAGCACATTGACATTCGTTATGGCTCAAATGTTAGTTATAAGAGGAATTAGTTGTGTTGGTGGGTGTTTATAAAAAGCGGTCTGGCTTTTTCCCAAGCCAGCATTTCTCTGTTACAATACAGCCAACATTCAAGAATGAGGCAATTTTTTAATATTGTTTTTGGAGGTCTTATGACTGTCGCAATTGCGATCGGCATCGCCTATATGGGCGGGTGGGTTTGGCAGACGGCCTGGCCTCATATTGCCGGTTGGAAATTACCGCCGCTGGTTTCTATGACTTCCGCCATGATATCAAACCCATCTGATGGCACTTCTGTAATCGGAATGCATCGCATCATCCGTTACAGCGCTCTTGAAGAAGAGAGTCAAGAAGATCTCATAACAGCCGCCACTCTGGCTCTGCCATCAAACCAAAAGAATATTTCCGCCCTTTCCTATATTGTCACAGATCTGACTCACCACACTGTTGTGTCCGAAAGCCAGCCCGACAGACTATTACCGATCGCTTCTCTGACAAAGCTCGTGACAGCGGTCATAGCCAAGAGACTGATTGATCCTTCTTCCCGAGTCACACTGACCGGGGATATTATAGATACCTATGGCAACACTGCTTCATTCAGAGCTGGAGAAATATTCCAAGCCGAAGATCTTTTTTATCCTCTGCTCCTAGTCTCCAGCAACGATGCCGCCGAAGCCTTGGCTCAAAGTTATGGTCGAAAAAAGTTTATTCAAGCCATGAATGACTTTACCCAGAGCATCGGCGCTTACCGAACATATTTTGACGATCCTTCTGGTCTTTCAGCCAACAATGTTTCAACCGCTTCCGACATGACCAGGATCATTGACTGGATCCGCCTCCATGATCCGTCCATCATCGCCACCACCGCCCTCAAATCAAAAACTGTTCGCGGCCATACTTGGACCAACCCCACTCGTCTTTTGAATTGGTCTTCGTATATAGGCGGCAAGAATGGTTATATACCCGAAGCGGCCAATACTACTGCTTCACTCTTTGCTATCGGCCCGAATAAAAATCTTTATGCCGTGGTTTTGCTCGGCAGTCGCAGTAGAGATGCCGATATCATAAGGCTTCTGGACAGATTGCCGAAATAATCAAATCTTGTGCGTGACAATCGTTCAATGTCTGCCAAAATAAAGCATGGATTTTGGTCTGATTTGCCCAAACCTTTTTTCATTCTGGCTCCGATGGCCAATGTAACAGACTTTGCTTTTCGGGAAATGATCGCCAAATACGGCAAACCGGATGTGATGTTTACCGAATTTGTTTCGGCTAATGGTCTGGTCTCGGCAGGCAGAAATAAACTCCTCATAGACCTCAAATTCTCCAATAAACAAAGACCGATCGTGGCCCAGCTATTCACAGGACATCCTGAAGCCATGAAAGAGGCGTCGATCTTGGTCAAGGAGCTAGGCTTTGATGGTCTTGATATCAACATGGGTTGTCCGGACAGGGCCGTGGAAAGACAGGGTGGGGGAGCGGCCATGATAAAAGACAGGGAAAATAGTCTCAAGGTTTTGGAGGCCGCCCGAGAAGGAGCTTACCCTCTGCCTGTCTCCATCAAAACTCGGATTGGCTACAATAAAAACGAAATACAAGAATGGTTGGGTTTTCTTCTTGAACAGAAACTTCCGGCTCTTACCATCCACCTCCGAACTCGCAAAGAAATGTCAGATGTTCCGGCTCATTGGGATCTTATGCCAGATATTGTCCAGTTGCGGAATGAGATAAGTCCGGAGACACTTATCATCGGCAATGGTAATATTGAATCCTTGAATGAGGCTGGCGACAGAATCTCCCAATATGGTTGTGACGGGGTAATGATCGGTCGAGGAATATTCGGCAAGCCGTGGTTGTTTTCTAGCCTCCACTATCCAAGGCATGTAGGCATCCCCAAGTTTTCGTCCCACTCCGCGAAAACGAAAATTCAGGATTTGAAATCAGTGTCTTTAGCGGCGAAAAATGATATTCGTTTCGCGAAGCGAATTAGCGTCCCCCAGTATTCATCCCACTCCGCGAAAGCTGCAATCGCTCCGCTAGTTCGCTCCGTGGGACGAATACTGGGGGACGCTATAAACATTGAGGATCGTCTAAAAATAATGCTTGAACACACCAAACTATTTGAGGAAATATTCAAGGGAATAAAAAACTTCGCTGTCATGAAAAAGCATTTCAAGGCTTATGTTTCCGGTTGGGAAGGTGCAAAAGAATTACGATTGAAGCTTATGGAGGCTGTTAGCGCCTCTCAAGTTGACAGGATTATCAAAAAATATTGTGGATAACTGATTTTATGCTAATATCTTTCCCATGTCCTCCACCGTCCTATATCGCAAACACCGTCCTTCTTCTTGGAGAGAAGTAATCGGTCAAGATCATATAGTCAAACTATTGGCGGATAGCGTCAACAGCGGCAAAATATCTCACGCATATCTCTTTTCTGGTAGTCGTGGTACTGGCAAAACTAGCGTAGCCAGGATATTGGCCCAGTCTTTGAAAATCAGTATTGAAGATATTACGGAAATTGACGCCGCTTCAAACCGAGGTATTGACGACATAAAGGCTTTGCGGGAGCATGTCTCGGTCCTACCTTTTTCGTCCAAATATAAAGTCTATATCATTGACGAAGTTCACATGCTCTCAAAGGACGCATGGAACGCTCTTCTCAAGACTCTAGAGGAACCACCCGCTCATGTTATATTTATTCTGGCCACCACAGAGCTGGCCAAGGTTCCGGATACCATCATTTCTCGTTGTCAGGCTTTTGTATTTAGGAAGCCATCGCGCGATCTCTTAAGGACTCATTTGGAAGAGATTGCCATCAAAGAAAAATATACTTTGGATCCTGGAGCGGCCGATCTGATCGCTCTTCTCTCCGAAGGATCTTTTCGTGATGCTTTGGGGATATTGGAACAGGTCATGGCTTCTGTTACTGGGAGCAAAATCAGTCGCCAAGATGTGGAATCAGTTACTGGTGCTCCTCGGGCGGAATTGGCTAATAGATTCATTGAAGGTTTGCTCGCCAAAGACTCTGAAGTCTCGCTCGGCGCTTTGGCTCAAGCCGAAAAACTTGGAGTATCCATGACTACATTCATGACATTGATTTTGGAGACAGCCCGATCTATTTTGCTGGTTCAGCATGCGCCCAATTTGAGCCAGACCGTTCAAGATCGTGTTTCGGCAGATGATTGGAGTTTTATTTCTGCCCAAGCCAGGCTCAAGGTCATGACTCCGAGCACTCTTGTAATTCTCTTGGAATCTGCCGAAGCTCTTAAACGAGCCGCCATTGAAGTCTTACCGATAGAATTGGCGGTTGTGAGAATAACAGAAAAAATGTAGTCTTTGCGGGATCGTCTAATGGGTCTCCTTTGCTCCTACGGAGCTACGGAGGACCGAGAAGTGGAGTTTTGTGGATTTTGATGTCATCCAAAGTTTATTTTGATAATTACATTTGCGGGATCGTCTAATGGTAGGACACATCCCTCTGGAGGATGTTATCTTGGTTCGAATCCAAGTCCCGCAGCATTTGATCCGTACCCCACAAAGTGTCCACTTTATGGGGTACGTATCACATTAGGCTTGATTGTAAACATTTGTATTTATGGTATATATTAACCAATGAATACATTTACAGAATGTTTCAAAACAATATTGACTGGAGAAAAGGACGAAAGTCGAAAAGCGGCGCGACAGGTTAGAAAATTGCTATATAGTTCTAGTCACGATCGAAGCAAATACGATGACATCAGACCGCTTATAAATACTGCGCCTGTGGAGTACGCCAAGATTATCGAGGATTGGCGACAAGAAAACTTCGTTATGACGGTATCCGTTCTATATTTTCTACATCATAGAGAAAGTGAGCCTGATTTTCTATTCCCATGGCTGTTTGACCTGCTTCAGCATGATAACGGGTACATCCGTCATGCCGCTGTGCGCATGTTTGATAACGAACTTGGACCACTCACATATCATATTCGTTGTCCTGGTAAGGAATCATCTTTTAACAAATTAAGGACTGATCAGGCCGATCGAATATTGTTCGAGTTATACTCCAACTTACAGGATTTGATCAATGACCTTTCGAAGCCTTCTTATAATAGATACAAACTGATAGCTTCTCTTCCAAGTGGACCGTTTAAGTCGGTTTAAATGGTTACGAGTCAGTTGATGGATGATTGTGGTGATAAATATGTGAAAGAATTTGAAAAAAGATTTAGCACTCAATCTCTAAATGGAATCGAACTTGGAGGATTGTGTGACTGCAAGATATACAAGGAAAGAAGAAAGTCATTGAAGTTATGATTCCATGGTAAAATATTGGTCATGCTAAAAAGATTTTTACAGTGGATAAAACTCAAAGAGAAGCTTCATGGAAACGAAAAGTGGCCGCCTCCGTTCGTGAGTGAGAGAGATTTGTGGTGGGTCAGTTTCGGAGAAAATGTTGGATCTGAAATGAATGGTAAAAGTGATCTATTTTCTAGACCTGCTCTGATTCTAAAAAAACTGTCAGCTAGTTTCTTCCTAGTGGCACCGACGACTTCACAAAAGAAAGAAGGTACATGGTATGCGCACATAATACATGAAAATAAGGATATGTACATTTGTCTAAATCAGATCAGGACCATGGATTTTAGAAGATTATCGACGCGTCTAGGTCGGGTTGACGGTAATGATTTCAAAAAAGTAAAGAAAGTCTTCGAAAAACTATACCTATAAACATATTCCCCACCTTGTGGGTGGGGCCGCGGCGAATGCCGAATGTACCTATATGATAGCAAATCAAGATATCATGTCAATGACTTGTCGAAATATGGCTTAAATTCGTTCGGATAACATTCCAGCCGGCCAGCCAAAAAATAGAATCGAGGAACATAAAGTATAAATATAAAATTACAAAGTTTATATCAGTAATGGTTAACTAAACTCCAAGGGAGGTTCATTGGTATAATACTGTTCATGCTAAATCCCGAAGTAAAAAAGCGCTATGCTTTCTTATCAACATTGACAGTTGGAAGATGAAGATACAGAAAGAGGTATAAATACAAACCGCCACGAAGCGTGGCGGTTAGCGAATGACATTAACTATACTAGCAAGACAGGTGTCAAAAGCCAACTAATATTTTGTGGATAGCATTATTTAGGTTACTATGACTTCCTTATCAGGTTAATTCTATAAGTCTTTTCAGAGGATCAATTCGTATGACCTTGTCGAAGCCATCGGAATCTATTTTTGAAGCAAGTCTGTGAAATAATTCATGATCGTGACGAGGAGCATCTTCGGGGAAAAAGGAGAGTCCTTCTCCTTGCCGATTTCTTATTTCTCCGATCTTAGCGATTCCAGACTTCTGCCAAAACCAGGTCTCCACAACCTCAAGCGGGGTAATGAAATACAGAGCCACAACATGGTTTGCTCCGTACTGTCGAAGTTTTTTCAGCAGACTTTTTCTTTCTCTGCTGTCTCCGGTCCAACAATCGAGCAGAAGTTTTACTTCCGTTTGTGTCGTAAGTTTCCGTCGTAGCAAGCGGTCCATGATCTCGTAGGCGTAGTAAACTGCGCCAGTGTAAGGGTCGTTATGAATTGAACCAAATCGACGAATAATAATTTCATCTCGGCTTATTGCTTTTATTTCCGGACAGGCCTCTACGAGACGCCTCCCGTAGTGGCTCTTTCCAGAACCACGTTGGCCGATCAAGAGAAAAACGATTTTTTCCTTTTTCAAGACTATCTCCTTTCATTTAAGAATGTTTGTGATCTGAGATGATATTACTTACTTTATCAATAATTGCAAACCAAATATAAATCTTTCCTGTATGCAGAATATGTTCGATTTTCTGCTATAAGTTTTCTAACTTGGTCCAAGCACCCCAGCCCTTCGTCGTTTCGCTCCTCAAAACCTTTGGCTTTTCATAAGCCACTTTATACCGCCGAAACAACATACTCGTCGCTGCCCAGATCCAAGCATGACGCAAGCTTTCTTGATCCGGCGCTTGCGCGTTTCTGGTTGCTTGGCCGAGCTTATCCAGAGGATCCAGTCCCGTCTGGCGATCGGTGTGATATCTGCCCACAAGTCTCGCGCCGGCGAGGCAACCGCAAGGGCCTTGCTTAGATCCATTGGTACTCTGGTCTTAATCAGTTTCATATAGTGTTATAAATGATATAATATTTTACCACACATGAAAAAATCGAAGATTATTATTGTTGACAAAAACAATATTCCTATTGGATCAAAATATAGGGATGAAATTGATTTATATTATGAATAATCTCAACACTATTCCTGAATTTGGCATCAAAAGAGACAATGAAGAGCGTCGTGACGGAGGCTGTGGTATTGTGTTTGATCCGGAGACTCGGAAATATGCGGTTGGAAGACAAACTGATGATGGTCTATTAAGATTATTTTCGGGCGGCGTTAATCCAGAGGAAAATATACAAGAAGGCGTCTTGAGAGAAGTGGTGGAAGAAAGCGGCCTCAACGACTTCGGATATGTTGAAAAAATTGCTGAAGCCTTCACTCACTACTATAATTCCTTGAGGAATGTTAATAGAGTGGCAAAAGCCACCTGTTTTCTGGTAATTCTTAAAAGTGCCGTTGTCGTTGATGTCAAGTTGGAGGAGCATGAAAAGTTCGTATTAGTTTGGGTAACCGCTGATGAGATACTCTCAAATTGGCAGTCAAAGAACAAAAACAAAGATTATGATCACTGGATTTATTTCTTAAAAAAAGCAGCCGCTCGGGTAGAAGAGTTGGGGTATGAGACCGTGTAAAAATTTCTTCTCATAAAAGAGGTAGTTAAAGTAATTTCGCATAAAGAAGAAATAAGTTATAATGTAGTTATGAAAAAAATACGCGTAGCCATTAATGGTTTCGGAAGAATCGGCCGGGCATTTCTCAGAGTAGCTTGGGGGCGGCCGGAGATTGAGGTTGTGGCAGTCAATGATTTGGGCAGTGTTGACAATATGGCGTATTTGCTTAAATACGATACGGTTTACGGGAAATGGAAACATGAGGATGTTAAGCACGAGGGGGAATATTTACTGATTGACGGCAAAAAGGTTAAGGTTCTGGCGGAAAAAGAGCCGAGCAAACTTCCGTGGGGGGATTTGGGCGTGGATGTTGTGGTGGAATCAACCGGCATATTTGTTACTTACGCGAGCGTTAAGGTTCACCTAGACGCCGGCGCGAAAAAAGTAGTGGTAACTGCTCCCATGAAAGATGAACCCGAAGCCGGCATAGAAGGTGCGACGGTCCTTATGGGAGTGAATGAAGAAAAGTTTGACACTTGTGTTATCACTTCTAACGCTTCATGCACCACCAATGCAGGCAGTCCGCTTATGGCGATTTTGGATGAAGTGATTGGTATTGAGAAGGCAGTGCTCAACACCGTGCATGGCTACACCGCTTCGCAGTCGCTTGTGGATGGACCAAGCAAGCGGGGGTTTCGTGAGGGCAGAGCGGCGGCGGCAAACATCGTGCCGTCCTCCACCGGCGCGGCCATAGCCGTGACCAAGGCCTTCACCAAACTCTCCGGACTTTTTGACGGCATTTCAATGCGCGTGCCCGTGCTGTGCGGTTCAATCGTTGATATTACTTTCATAGCAAAACGGCCGACGAGCGCGGAAGAGGTGAACGAGATTTTGTGCGGCGCGGCTGCCGCGCCGCGCTGGCAAGGCATTTTCTCCGTCACCGACGAAGAGCTGGTTTCCAGCGATATCCTCGGTTCTCCCTATGCCTCCATTGCCGATCTCTCCCTCACCCGCGTCGTCGGCGGGAATTTAATAAAAGTCATGGGCTGGTATGACAACGAGATGGGGTACGCGCATACCCTGGTCGAGCATGTGATTAAAACTGGTGGAGCTATAAAATAAAAAAATTATGAAGCAAAAAAGATATTGGTTGAGGGGTGGAGTAATTTTTCTTTCAATTTATGCTCTGCTACAGATTATAAGTATGCTAACAGAATTAAATAATGGTAGCGTAGCAATAATTTTTTACATAATAAATTCTCCAACATGGAGCGTTCTGTCTTTATTTGTTAATCAAAATACATATACAGCATTACATTCGTTTTTTGTAATAATTCCATTTTCCGCTGTATTGTATTTTATTGTGGGAAGCATTCTGGGTTGGATTTATGGGAAAATTAAGAATAGAAATAAAACTGCAGATAGCGCCTAAAGCGCTATCTGGGAGGCGAGAGAATTTCCAATGGAAATAGGTTGCTAAATATGCTATAATGCAGGCATGAAGAAGCATTGGTCGGTCAATACGGAAGAGCTTGAGAAAAACCCGGAGGGCTTTGCTATTTGGCGCCTTGAGCAGTGGGTGAATTGGGGCATCGGGGAAAAGAAAGCCAAAAGAGCCGACTTGATTAAATACTGGGACAGGCTTGATATAGACGAGTGGAAGAGAAAAGCTCTTTCGTTGGCGTTGTTTTAAATTATATAAATGGCAGGCTCAATACTTTCTAAAAATTAAAAAAATGTACTCATTTTTTTAAGCGAGGAGAATCTTATCGCAGAATCATTTTATCTCACAGGCGGCACTGCCTTGGCGGAATTTTATTTGCAACACCGCTTGTCGGAAGATCTGGATTTCTTCTCGGAAAAAGAATTTGACCCTATATTCATTTCCTCCACTTTTAGGAAAATTCAGGATAAAGCCGACATCAAAAAAGTAAATTTTGAGCAGAGCTTTAATCGTAATTTGTTTTTTCTTGAATTGGGAGATGAAACTATAAAGACCGAATTTACATATTTTCCTTTTGGTCGCATAGAGTCAAAAAATAAGTTTGGAAATTTATATATAGACAGCCTGATGGACATTGCCGTCAATAAAATTTTCACCATTTATCAAAAGCCCCGTTCCAGGGACTTTATTGATTTGTACTGCATACTTGAAAAAGAAAAATCTTTGAACATTGATGACCTCATCAAAAAAGCCCAAGTCAAATTTGACACCTACATTGACCCCATCCAATTAAGCAGCCAATTCGTAAAAGCTGAAATGTTGAAAGATTATCCGAATATGATAAAAAAGATTAACAAGAAAGAGTGGCAGAGGTTTTTTATGAGGGAAGCAAAAAGATTAGCGGAGTCAAAAATTGAATAGGGTCTAATGGAAATAGACAGCTAAATATGCTACTGTGTAAATATATGAAGCCCGCCGCCCTTATTTCCATTTTAATTCTGATATTCTTTGTCTTCGCTTACTATGTACTCAATATGAAAGATGACATTCAAACTTTTAAATATTCAAACGAATTTTATTCCGTTGATTATCCTTCGGATTGGGAACAAGTCAAGGTCGGATGGGAAGAGATAGATGTTCCTCCATCGCAAAGGGAAAACCTCGCGCTTGAGCATCAGATCAAGAACCCTCTAGATCTAATAATCTTAAGACCCAAAGCTCAAGACAAGCATAACCCCATTTCAATATTCGTAGTTGGCTCGCCGGTAAACACCGTTTTGGATGAGATAAAACAGTATGAGGAAGGGAAAGGGAGACACGGAATATCTCCTGCCGCCGTTTCCCTTCCGCCCTTGCCTTCGGTTGCGGTTAAAAACATTTACACGTTGTATTTTGCGGACACTGCCTCCGGCGTCGCGACAGTGTATTATGTGATTGCCAAATATGACCCCCAAAACGAACAGATGAATATAGCGACGATAATTCAAATGGGCGATGATGCTGACAGCCGCACAAGAGAAATTCTTTCCTCATTTAAATTCAGCCAATATTATGAAAAAGTTTTATTCATAAAGGGGAATGTAGCCCGAGACAAAATAATCACAATCCAAGGCAGTCCGCACACTTTCGCTAGCGCGACGGGCGGCGGGGTGGTCGTTTTGGACGGCCAAGGGTATTTTTACCGGCTTACGGGCACGAGGGCCGAAATGGGTGAATGGTTTGAGAAAGTTTCGGCTTTTGAAAAAACGGCTAGAGCTGTGCCGCTCGCGAAAGTTTCGGGCACTATCATTGACGAAGAAGTGCGGACCATAAAAATCACACCTGCCCCGAATCAAGCTACTCCGGATTCATGGAAAAATTTAAACACAAAGCTCTATGTATTCGCAGTTAAAGAAGTCTCGCTTGGAGAATAATTTACAACATGAAAATTTTTATCTCTAGATTGAACAGAAGCAGAAACTTGTGCAGATAGCGTCTTAGGCGCTATCTGGGATTGCGAGATAATTTCAGAGGATTTGAATGGAAATAGACAGCTAAATATGCTATAATGCGGGCATGAACAGCAAAGAACACAATACTATCCCGCAATCTATGCGACCCCTTCTTTGGGGGCTCAGGTTGGATGAACTTAACATTAGAGATGATAAAGATGATATCATCGTTGGTGTTGTGAATGGTGGTAAAATTGCCGATTGGAAATGGTTTAGATCGGTTTACGAGGATGGTACTATTAAGAGTGTTCTAGAAAAGCGTCTGGAGAGCGAGCTTTACCCTGAATCGCGCAATCTAGCCAAGATTTTTTTGGGGTCAATTCATTCCGTTCCAAAAGATAGATTTCTTAAAAGATGAAATCTCAAAGGAAAGTGTCACGACATTTCTTGAAAGCGAAGTTGTCGGTTTCAAGAATATTATAAAATAATGACATTGTGAAATAACATGATTATTATTTTGGCCTCCGATCACGCTGGTTTTGCCTTGAAGGAGGAGGTTAAATTGTTTATCCAAGAAAAAGGATACGATGTACTAGATGTCGGAACGGAGACTTTTGTTGAAGATGATGACTATCCCATGTACATGAAATCAGCCGCCATCAAGGTTTCGGAAGATCTTGGTGGCAATACAAAAGCAATCGTTTTTGGCGGTTCTGGACAAGGTGAAGCTATAGTTTGCAACAGGTTCAAGAGGGTAAGAGCGATTGTTTGGTATGGAGGCGATATGGAGATTATCAGGAAATCTCGTGAGCACAATGATGCCAACATTCTTTCAATAGGAGCTAGATTTGTCGGCGATCAAGAAACCAAAAAAGTAGTTGAGTTGTGGCTCAATACCCCATTTAGTAAGGAAGAAAGGCATGTGAGAAGAATCGCGGAAATTGATGAAGATTTTACTAACCTTCGCTGATATAAAGCTGATTCGTTTCAAATTTACGCCAGCGGAGGCCACGATATCATTTATTGATAGGACTCCGGATGAAACAAAAATCATGTCCAAGAAAATAGAAATAATTCCCGCCATTCTGCCAAAAGATTTCGCGGAGCTGGAGGAAAAGACAGGTCTGCTTGATGGATTGGTCAAAACTGTCCAAATAGATGTTTGCGATGGGAGTTTTACTCCGAAGGCCTCATGGCCCTATCGCAAGAATGATGATTATTTTGAGAAAATCACAAGTGAGGAACAAGGCATGCCTTGTTGGGAGACCTTGAATTACGAATTTGATCTGATGGTCAATAATCCGGAAAAAGTGGTAGAACAATGGCTGATCGCCGGAGCCACTCGTATCGCAATTCATGCCGAAGCCAAAGGAGACATTACCAAAACGATTACTTCTCTGGTCGGTTGCGTTGAGATCGGTTTGGCTTTGAATGTGGATACTCCTCTTGGAACAATTGTCGGGTTCAAGGACAACATCCAATTCCTCCAATGCATGGGTATAGAGGATATTGGTTTTCAAGGACAGAAGTTTGATACAAGAGTTATTAACAGGATCAAGAGATTGAGAGAGATGTTTTCAGATCTGATTATTTCTGTGGATGGGGGAGTTTCCTTTGAAAATGCCCAAGAATTGATTTCTGCTGGAGCCGATCGTCTAGTGATTGGTTCTGCTATTTGGAATAGTGACAATATTGTTGAGATGATAAGAAAGTTTCAGCGATTGGTTCGTGTTGCCTAGGAGTAAACTTATTACTGGCCCATCTAGACATCTTCGGAGCCACCGTGCATACAATGTGTTACTCTAAATTTTGTGGCGCTCGAAGCTAATCACCCCACTTCACAATCCTGTAGCGGAGCGTGCGCTGGGATTGTGAAGTGGGGTGATGGCGGAGGGCGCCTAATAAGTTTATTATCTTATGCTACAATTATTAACAAATGCCTCCTCTTACTGATGACAAAATAAAATTTTTGACCGAAAAAGCAGCTGATATACGGAGTTCTATCATCCACATGTTGATATTAGCCAAATCCGGCCATACTGCCGGGCCTCTTGACATGGCCGATATTTTGACCTACCTATACTTTCATGCCTTGAAGCACGATCCAAAAACCCCTTCTTGGCCATATCGCGATCGTCTAGTGTTATCAAACGGACATATTTGTCCAGTTCTCTACGCCACTCTGGCTCATGCAGGATATTTTCCCATGGAAACATTGAAAACGCTTCGGACATTTGGTTCTATCTTACAGGGACATCCTCATCGAGATTTTTTACCTACTCTGGAGACATCATCTGGACCGCTTGGCTCTGGACTTTCACAGACCGTCGGGATGGCTCTGGCTGATAGGATGGATCATGGTAGATCATCCGGAAAACAGTTTTATTGTCTGATGTCCGATGGTGAACTCAATGCTGGCAATTCTTGGGAGGGAGCCATGCTAGCTGGCAAAGAGAAGATCCAAAATCTAACCGTTATAGTAGATCGCAACAATATCCAGATAGATGGTTTTACCGAAGATATTATGCCTCTCAATCCCTTGACCGACAAATGGCGAGCTTGGAATTGGCATGTCCAAGAAGCCGATGGTCACAATTTCCGCGATATTGATCGGGTTATAGGTGAAGCTCGGGCGGTCTTTGACAAACCATCCGTTATTATAGTCCATACTATAGCCGCCAAAGGCATTCCAGAATTTGAACGCAAATTTGAGTGGCATGGCAAACCGCCAGGAACACCGCAAGAGATTGAAACGGCTCTGAAGGCTTTGGATGATATTCGCACAATGGGTGGCAAAGTGGCATCGCCGCATCACAACTAAATGTTAAATAACTCCATAAAACTGAACCCAAAACTTTTCGACGCGGATGTTGAGCAAATACCTATTCGCAAAGGTTTTGGCGAGGGATTATTGCGGGCGGCGGAGCTTGACACTCGTGTGGTCGGACTGTGTGCCGATCTTACCGAGTCCACCCAAATGCATCTTTTCAAGCAAAGGTTTCCCGAAAGATTTATTGAAATCGGCGTGGCTGAACAAAATCTAGCCACGGTCGCAAGTGGTATGGCCGCCATGGGCAAGATTCCATTCATAAGTTCATACGCGGTATTTAGTCCAGGCAGGAATTGGGAACAAATTCGGACTACCATAGCCTATAACAATGTTCCAGTCAAAATAGTCGGTTCCCATGCTGGAGTCTCTGTTGGTCCGGATGGCGGTTCGCATCAAGCTCTGGAAGATATGGCTATTATGCGGGTCATTCCACGGATGGTGGTGATATCTCCTTGCGACGCTATTGCCGCCAAAAAAGCTACTCTAGCTGCGGCATTGACTGCTAGTCCAACTTATATTCGTTTGGCCAGAGAAAAAACTCCGATCATCACTACTGAAGAAACTCCTTTTGAGATAGGCAAGGCCGAAATGTTTTGGAGGTCAAAAAATTCTCCCTTGAAAAAGGGGTTGTCTCAAGGTCGATCCGAAGGACGGGGTATTTTTCCATCTGTTGGTATCATTGCCACTGGGGCTCTGTTGTATCGGGCGATCTTGGTGGCCAAGCGTTTGGATAGCGAAGGTAAATACGTAACAGTTGTCAATCTTTCTACGATCAAACCACTAGACGAAGAAGCTATTCTCAAACTTGCCAGAGAAATGGGAGCTATAGTCACTGTTGAAGAGCACCAAATATATGGCGGAATGGGTTCGACAGTAGCGGAATATCTGGCTAAACATTTTCCAGTGCCTATAGAGTTTATCGGTGTCAATGATCGTTTTGGTCAATCAGGTAAACCGGATGAATTGATAGAGTTTTATGGCATGGGGGAGAAAGATATTTACAATGCGGCTCATAGGGTTATGCTTAGAAAATGACATGATATAGGGATAAACCCAGTGTCATTAACTTATGAAAACCAAATCGATATTCAAACTCTCCTCTTCATTCAAGCCTGCCGGAGATCAGATCAAAGCTATAGCTTCACTGCGTCAAGGTCTTAGCAAAAATATCCAGCACCAAACACTTCTCGGAGTGACTGGTTCTGGCAAGACATTTACGATGGCTAATATTATCGCTGACTATGGCAAACCAACTTTGGTTATCGCTCACAACAAGACTCTGGCCGCTCAACTAGCCCAAGAATACAAAGAATTCTTTCCGCACAATGCCGTTCATTATTTCGTTTCTTATTATGATTACTATCAGCCAGAGGCCTATATTCCCGCTACTGATACTTATATAGAAAAAGAAGCCATGATCAATGAAGAGATTGATCGTTTGCGGCACGCTTCCACCCAGGCCCTTTTGACTCGGAATGATGTCATTATCGTGGCCTCTGTTTCTTGTATATACGGCTTGGGCAGTCCGGCAGAATATCAAAAAGTCAATCTCAAGATCTCCACTGGGTCCGAACTCTCTCGGGCTGAGATCATTCGTCAGCTGGTCAATATACACTTCAAACGGACAACAGCCGATCTCAAACCAGGTGATTTTCGGGCTCTGGGCAATACCGTGGAGATCATGCCGGTCAATGACAAAACCGTATATCGCTTGGAATATGATGGAGGTCATATCGGAAATATTATAGAAATAGATCCTGTCTCCCGAACTTTGCGCGGAAATCATCAAACCGTTTTTATTTTTCCAGCCAAACATTTTATGAGCAATGCCGATCAAGTCTCACAAGCCGTGGAGACTATTCAAGATGAACTGTCTGACAGACTCAAAGTCTTGCAGAAATCTGGCAAAATCTTGGAGGCTGAACGCCTCAAAAGACGAGTCCGGTACGATCTGGCCATGATCCGGGAGATCGGTTATACCAATGGCATTGAAAACTATTCTCGCCATTTTTCGGGAATGACACCTGGACAACCGCCAGATACTCTACTTTCATATTTTCCCAAAACAAAAGAGGGCAAACCAGATTTCTTGACGATTATAGATGAGTCTCATGTTACTGTCCCGCAATTGCGAGGAATGTATGCTGGCGATGCCTCGCGCAAAGAGACCTTGGTAGAACATGGTTTTCGTCTGCCTTCAGCCAAAGACAACAGGCCTTTGAAGTTTGATGAATTTATGGAAAGAGTCGGTCCTTTGATATATACATCGGCCACGCCTTCGGATTATGAAAAGGGTATAAGCGGTCAGATCGTGGAACAGGTTATTAGACCCACAGGTCTTGTTGACCCGGAGATAGTTGTAAGACCGATTACGCCGAAAATCAGCTACCTAGGCCAAATAGCCGACTTTATAATAGAAGTTGAAAAGGCTGTTTCCAAGGGCGACCGCGCCTTGGCCACCACCCTAACCAAAAAGATGGCTGAAGATCTATCGGAATATCTCAAAGAAAAAGGTATCAAAGCTTCATATCTTCACAGCGATATAAAGACCATGGAAAGAATCACCATATTGACAGAATTCCGCAAAGGAAAATATGACTGTCTGGTCGGGGTAAATCTTTTACGAGAAGGACTGGATCTACCGGAAGTTTCATTGATCGGCATTTTGGATGCTGATAAAGAAGGATTTTTGCGTTCCGATACCGCTCTTATACAGACCGTCGGCCGGGCCGCCAGAAATATTGCCGGAAGGGTTATCCTATACGCGGATAATATTACTGGCTCTATAAAGAGAGCTATAGAGGAGACGAGCCGCCGCCGTTCCATACAACTCTCTTACAACAAAGCCCACCATATCACCCCCAAAACCATAGTAAAGCATATCAAAGATATCACTGATCAGATCCGTTCTGATCGTGACCGAGCCGTTGATGAACTGGTCAAGATTGACGATGAATTGGCTCGGACTAATCCCAAGCGACTGGTCAGAGAAAAAGAAAAAGCCATGTCCGACGCCGTCAAAGAACTAGATTTTGAGACAGCGGCTATTATCAGGGATGAGCTTATAGTTTTGAAAAAGAAATACGATATAGTACAATGAAGCCATGTCTCTGAACACTCACAGTCCAAGCCAAGAAAAAGTTCTAGTTATTGAAGCTGAATCTATTGTTGGGGATAAGATAGCTTCTTGTCTTCGGCAGGAAGGCTACAATGTCGCTTTGGTCAAGAACGGAGTAGATGGTCTTAAGCAGATATTTGATATTCTTCCGGGGCTGATAATACTGGACATAACTCTACCCGGTTTGGATGGCTATGATATTCTGGACAAAAAACAAGCCGAACCGATGTTGGCCAAGA
>MHRM01000013.1:0-7740 GCA_001822575.1 Candidatus Taylorbacteria bacterium RIFCSPHIGHO2_02_FULL_44_12 | reverse complement strand
GTAGACCCGGCTGAAATCCTCTCCAAAGTCAATAGACATTTTCCCCACAAAGGAGAGACTGTTCCGGCCGCTTCCGGCGCTGATGCCATTACCAAGAAGAAGATTCTTTGGGTTGAAGACGACAAATTGATTGGCACCATTCTCTCCAAGAAGTTCACTTCTTCCGGTTTTGAGCTTTTTCATGCCAAGAATGGCGAAGAAGCTTTGGATATTCTCAAAACGGTTGTTCCAGACGCCATCGTTCTAGATCTTTTACTTCCAGGAATGAGCGGTTTTGACATCTTGCAAAAGATCCGTGCCGATGAGCACTTGAAAAACACTCCGGTCATCATTCTTTCAAACTTGAGCAAACCGAGCGATATAGAAAAAGCCAAAATTCTTGGCGCTCGGAAATTCCTGATCAAAGCTGCTTCTTCGCTAGACCAGATCGTGGCCGAAGTCAAAGAGATTTGCAAATGAGACATATTGGAGTCGGAATAAGAATGTGGCCTGAAAAGGACGGGTTGACCTCGTCGCTCTCTACAGAGATTAGCGACTCGGTCACCCTCGTTCTCGCCGACGCATTGGAAAAATGTAAAACAATGGCGTAGTTGCGTCGGCTCCGAAGAGCCTTTTCAGGCCACATTCTTGTTCCGTCTCCATGATCAACATCAGTTTTGTTTGCTCATCTCTAAGAAAAATGCTACTATCCCGCCACTATGGGTTCTGCCAAAAAGCCAGGCATGAGTGAAAGCGGAATGATCATCGTCAAAGGTGCTCGTACCCACAATCTCCGAAATATTACCGTCACTATGCCTAGAAATGCCATGATAGCCATAACAGGCATATCTGGTTCTGGCAAATCATCTTTGGCTTTTGATACTATATTCGCCGAAGGGCAACGCCGTTACATGGAATCGCTGTCCGCGTACGCCAGGCAATTTTTGCACAAAATGCAAAAGCCGGATGTAGACGAGATCGTCGGTCTCTCTCCAGCCATCTCTATTGATCAAAAATCTCGCTCCAACAATCCCCGCTCAACTGTGGCCACTATCACCGAGATATACGATTATCTAAGGGTTTTGTTTGCCCGTGTGGGCAAGCCACACTGTTTGATCTGCGATCGTCCGATCCATCGCCTCACCAAAGAGGAAATATTGGAGACGGTTGTCGGTAATGTCAAAGCTCATACAGCCAAAACTAAAAATGTTTACGGAGTTGATATCACTTCCGCCACGGTTAGGATATACGCGCCAGTGGTGGTCGGGCGCAAGGGTGAATATTATCAACTACTCTACGATTTGCTTGGCAAGGGTTACGATAGGGTTCGGATAGATGGCGTGGCTCATCGTTTGCGTCAGAGAATAGTTATTGATAAAAATAAAAAACATGACATAGATGTTTTGGTTGATGAGATTTTTGTCAGTGAATTTCAAGATCAAAAAAGCTCTGCTAATGCTCTGGAACGCCTTTCCGAATCTCTGGAGAAGGCTATTCAGGACGCCGACGGACTGATACGGATAGAATATCCCGGCCAAGAAAAGATCGTTTCGGTCAAGTTTATGTGTCCTTATGACGGTTTTTCTTATCCGGAAATAGAACCAAGATTATTCTCTTTTAATTCTCCTTATGGCGCTTGTCCAGCTTGTAATGGTCTTGGTACAGCCGAATTCATGGATGATAAGCCATGTATGGTCTGTAAAGGGAACCGTCTCCGTCCGGAAGCTCTACGCGTTCTGATTGATGGCAAGAATATTGTGGAGGTTGTCGGTCTGTCCATAGAGTGCGCCAAGGAGTATATTAGCGATATCAAGCTGACCGAGACTGAACGGGAGATTGCAAAGACAGTTCTGAAGGAAATCAGTTCTCGTCTCATATTCATGATCAACGTTGGCATAGAATATCTGACCTTGGATCGTCGGGCCCACACCCTCTCTGGCGGAGAAGCCCAACGCATTCGTTTGGCTTCCCAGCTCGGCTCCGGTCTGGTCGGAGCTCTATATGTCCTGGATGAGCCGACTATTGGTTTGCATCAAAGAGACAATGATCGCTTGATCAAAACTCTCATTCGTCTCCGTGATCTTGGAAATACGATCATAGTTGTTGAGCATGATGAAGACACAATGTTTGCTTCAGACTTTCTAGTTGATATTGGCCCTGGGGCTGGCGTTCACGGCGGAAGGGTGGTTGTTTCTGGTTATGTGGAAGACCTCTTGACTGCCAAGAAAAATACTTCTGGTTCGCTGACTCTGGCCTATTTGCGTGGTGAAAAAACGATCGGCACACCTCATCTTCGTCGCCAGCCTAAGGGAAAAATCATCATTAAGAACGCTTCTGTTTTCAATATCCATGACATAAATATAGATATCCCTTTGGAAACCTTGAATGTCATCACTGGGGTATCTGGTTCAGGAAAGTCTTCTTTGATGTATGAGATCATATATCGCAATCTAGCGGCTCGGTTTGAAATGCGTCATCGCGCCAATGAGCCGATCAATTGCAAGAGTTTTACTGGTACCGAATATCTCGGTCGGGCTATTCTAATAGACCAATCGCCAATCGGACGAACCCCGCGCTCCAACTCGGTGACCTATACTGGGGCATGGACTCATATTCGTGATCTATTCGCGGCCGAGCCAGAATCCAGAGCTCGTGGCTGGGGACCTGGTCGTTTCTCTTTCAATCGTACAGGCGGCCGTTGCGAAAATTGCGAAGGTAATGGCGAGATCGCTGTGGAGATGCATTTTTTGCCTACAGTCTATGTTACTTGTGATGTTTGCAATGGCAAAAGATTTACAAAAGAAACCCTGGATATCCGTTACCGTCGCAAGACCATTCATGATATTTTGGAGATGACAATAGAGGAAGGGGTGAAGTTTTTCACGGACATTCCGGCTGTTTCTGATCGGCTGGAAACATTGGCTGATGTTGGACTCGGCTATGTCAAACTTGGACAATCAGCTACCACCCTCTCTGGTGGTGAAGCCCAAAGAGTCAAAATATCTTCGGAATTGTATCGGGCTCATATACAGAAAACTATATATCTTCTTGACGAACCGACAGTCGGTTTGCATTATGAAGATGTCAAGAAGTTGATAGATATTTTGCAAAAGTTGGTGGAAAAAGGCAATACGGTAGTGGTCATAGAGCACAATCTGGATTTGATCAAAAATGCCGATTATGTCATTGATATTGGTCCGGAAGGGGGCGAGAAGGGAGGTAAAATTGTGGCCAAAGGAACACCAGAGGAAGTGGCTAACAACGCCAAATCGTATACTGGAAAGTATTTGAAGAAGACACTGAAAAAATAAATTCTGTTCCTGAAAAGAACCCGGCGAACATTCTTTCACCTCCCCGCAATGTAGTTTGAGCCCCCGAGAATGGCCCCTATTTTGGTCGCTCCCGCGAGCCAAAATAGGGACTTGCCATTCGACGGGGCGACCTTGCGGGGAGGTGAAAGAATGTTCGCCGGGTTCTCCAAGATTACATTGATCATTTAGATTATGACATCAAAACAAATAACCAAACTAAACCTCCCAGACGCTCCTGGTATATACATATTTAGAGACAAAAGCAAAAGACCTCTCTATATTGGTCGGGCTACTTCTTTGAGTGATCGGATCAAAAGTTATTTTGGATTTGATCTTTTGAATGCCAGGGGACCAAGGATTGTAGATATGATCACCAAATCCAGATCAATTGACTTTCAAAAGACCGAATCGGTTTTGGAGGCGATTATTCTGGAGAGTCAAATGATAAAACGCTATCAACCGTTTTATAATATTGACGATCGCGACGATAAGAGTTCGCAGTATGTAGTTATTACCGATGAAGAGTGGCCTAGAGTCTTCTTGGTTCGGGCTAGGGATTTTGATCAGGCTCTCAAGGAAGGAAGCCTTGAATACAAACCTAGGAAATATTTTGGTCCTTATACCGAAGGAAAATTGATTATCGGGGCTTTGAAGATCCTGCGCAAGCTTTTCCCATTCAAGGACAAAAAGTCTCGCGATCCACGCCATGACGCTTTTTATCGTTCTATGGGGATGTCTCCGGACATTGGGAACAGGGAGGAACGGCAAGAATACAACCAAAATATCAATTATTTGATTTTGTTCTTTGAAGGTAAAAAGAAGTCGCTCCGACTAAAAATAAAGAAAGAGATGAATAGTCTTGCTGGACAATTGAAATTTGAATTGGCAGAAAGATCCAAAAGGTTGTTGTATGCTCTTGATCATATAAACGATATCGCTCTGATCCAGCGCCAAAATTCAGGCTTAAATCGACAATTCCGTATTGAAGCCTATGATATTGCTCATCTTTCCGGCAAAGATGTCGTCGGAGCTATGGTAGTTTCAGTTGGTGGGGAATTTGCCAAAAACCAATATCGTCGATTCAAAATCTGGCGCCAGGCGAATGACGATCAAGCGGCTTTGGCGGAGATACTATACCGTCGTTTGGATCATAGTGAATGGGCTTATCCTGATATCATTGTCGTCGATGGCAACCATATTCAGCTCCATTCAGCCGAAAATGTTCTCAAGTCCAGACGCGTATCCATACCAGTCATAGCTGTAACAAAAAATGTCAAACATAAGCCAGAAAAACTTCTTGGTCACCCAGAATTGATCCGTTCTCATGGCAAAGATATCATCGCTCTCAACGCCGAAGCTCATAGGTTTGCTATTGCTTATCACCGAGCGCGGAGTAATAAATCTTTTATTGATGTTAGTTTTGGCGTATAATTAGGCAATGCATTTAACAAGAATCGGGGTGGTTCGTGGTGGACCTAGTAGTGAATATGAAGTTTCTCTGAATACCGGAGCTAATATTCTAGCTACTCTACAAAAACACTTTGAAGATTATTATTGTGCGCATGATATTTTTATTGACCGTCAAGGATCTTGGCATATGGATGGGTTGATTATTTCTCTAGAAGATATTTCCCGAAGAATTGACATGGTTTTTAATGCTCTGCATGGTTCTTACGGTGAAGATGGTCAGATCCAGTCATTATTAGAAGCTCATGGTATACCTTTTTCTGGTTCCGGATCAGTAGCTTCGGCAGTGGGCATGAATAAAATCATGACCAAGAATATTTTCAAGAAGCACGGAATCCAGACCCCTTTTCACAAAGAGATTGTTTCAAATGATATCCAAGACCATTCGGATCAAATCACCACTGCTCTTTTTCATTCACTTTTACTGCCAGTAGTGGTCAAGCCCGCATCTAGTGGATCGTCGGTCGGGGTATGTATAGTCAGGAATTATAGCGATCTGCCACAAGCTCTCCTCTCTGCTTCCATTCACAGCAATTCAGTCCTAATAGAAGAGTTTATTCCGGGCATAGAAGCCACTTGTGGTGTGGTTGAGGGATTTCGCGGGGAGGAATTATATGCTTTACCTCCAATAGAGATCAGGCCACATGAGGAGTTTTTTGACTACGAAGCCAAATACAAAGGCAAGTCAGAAGAAATAGTGCCGGCCACTTTTGCGGAAAACATAAAGAAAAAAATAGAGTCTTTGTCCAAAAATATCCACCAGGCTCTGGGTCTTCGGCATTATTCGCGTTCGGACTTTATAATTCACCCGAGAAGGGGAATATACGCTCTAGAGGTCAATACTTTGCCTGGCTTGACCAGTGAATCTCTATTGCCAAAATCCTTGCGAGCGGTGGGTAGTGATTTGCCAGAATTTGTGGATCATGTCATATCTCTATCGTTGGGGCGTAGGGATCACGGCAAAAACTACCATTTATAAAGGATAAATATATGACTACACTATAGTCTTTTCTCGGGGGAAACTTATGTCTTGAATAATAAAATTTTGAGAAAGGTTTGAAGAGTGTAAGGAATGGTAGAGGATGCGAGTACTCATAAAGACATCAAAAACATAGCGGGTTATCCTATTGAACGGTACTTTAAGAAACTTAAAGCCTAATCTTCCCATCCAGAATCCACCTCTGTCATATCTGAACAAGTAGTCTTCGGTGGGAATATATTCCACACATTTCTGTCTTTTTTCTGCTATCTTTTTTGCATGTAGATAGAACCACTCATCTTTTGCTTTTCTGAAGGTACGAGTAGAATCATCTTTTTCATCAGTTAAATCACCTGCCATAATCACCCCCAGCTCTTTCGAGAAGATTATACTGTCGACAAAGTCGACTTCTGATTCAGCAAATCTTTTTGTAGACCGGACATTGTCTTCAAAGTCAGCTGTGGGAAAGTATGACAGCCTTACGAACTTTTTGGCTGGAATTAGCTTAAGCTTTACCAGAGTAATAATACCGAGTGAACCATATGACCCAGCTATTCCATAAAACAGATCCTGATTATTATCCTTAGAACAGTGCCGTATCTCTCCATTCCCCAAAACTATTTCATATTCAATACAGATATTATGGAATAATCCATATTTAAATGAACTACTTTCTCCAGCTGTGCCCTGAATCGCTCCACCCACTGTAATAGCAGGGAATTCCATGACCACAGGGGGTATTAGACCTAATTTAGTTGTTTCTCTTACCAATTTTTCCATTGAGACATTCGGTTCAACGAAAACAAATAGATCTTCAGCGTTAATAGAAATAACTTCATCTAAGTTGCTTATATCTATAACTCCATTAGCTTGTAATTTAATTGAGCGTGTTGAATTGGTGCTACCATGATATACTCTCACTTTCTGGCTTGAGGTGTATAGCGATTTGAATCGTTTTGAGATAATCTTCACCTTTTCAGAATGCTTCATTTGGTGGATATTATATCAAAAAGTTCGGACTTACTTTCAGCAGAACCCCGACTAATGTGGCACGCGCGAAGCGCGTGGTGGCTCTGACCTAAATCATACGCTCGACGAACGCCCCGCCGCCCGCCTCCGCTATCACTCCGGCGGCAACCTCGCAGAAATTTTCCCTTACAATTTTTCTTTTGCGCGCGCCCCTGAAAAAAATTCAAAAAGGAAAGGGAAATTTCTGCTCGGTTCCGCCCAAGAAGTTTCTGGGCAGTGTGTGGGGCGAAATGCGGAACTCGGACGGCGCGGGAGGAGGGGTTTGAGGGGAGGAATGCCGAGCCGTTCGCATCTCTTGATTTTAGCTAGAAACAAAATCTCTGATAACAGCTTCCTGTATAACCGCATGGCTTGTGCCGTATATTACGAAAATGTTCATACCTTTTTTCCAGAATTTCTCAATTTCCCGAGCTATGTATTCATCCCTTAATCCAGATTCCTCAAAAAAAGAAACTTTGTTTATAATGCTTTTATTGCTTATGGGATCTAAAATATCGGAAAAGAACTGGTTGTTGTTTTTGTTGAATTCTATTCCAAATATTTCCGTATGGATTTTAAGCATATTCTTTAAACTAAAATCAAAATTCTTCCAACCACTGTTTCTTTTATCAGATTCTAAAAAACGGTTTACATATTTTTCGAAATTAGGCTTTTTCTTATATCTATTCCACTGATAACACACGAGAGCAAAATCATAATAAGCTATTTCTTTTTTCGAGAATTTTTTGAGGAGTTTTTTATATCTATATTGTGCCAGCGGTTCTGGTGATATGGTTTTGATACCATTTTTACTTGCAAGATATACAATATAATGCATTTCGCCGCCGTCTCTAATTGCCTGTTTTTTTGTCTTCGATACTGTTCTTTCTCCACCTTCGATCAATGCAATGCAATTATTTTTGTGTGTAACTTTTAGAAAGGTATCCCAATACGCTGTTATTTTTTTATATTGAGGATCTCTTGGATTAAAAGTAT
>MHRM01000012.1:47664-60397 GCA_001822575.1 Candidatus Taylorbacteria bacterium RIFCSPHIGHO2_02_FULL_44_12 | reverse complement strand
AAGAAAAGCCGTCAGAGCAAGTCTTTGGCGGCTTTTCTTATTTTTTCAAAGATTTTCTGCTCGACAAAACCTATTTTGTTTATCAGTCGCTTTGTATCAATGATTTGTTCCAGCTATCAAAATCTTTCTGCATGATGCGGATGATTTTATCATGTTTTCAACAGTCCCGTCTTCGCCAAAAAATTCAGAAGCCCCGCCACACTGCCCGAGACCTTGAGGGCAGAACACCGAAGAAAAAACATCCTCCTCTAACTTCCATTAACATTTCCGACAAAAGTTTGGTGCCCGGGGTGGGGGTCGAACCCACACGAGGATTGCTCCTCACTTGATTTTAAGTCAAGGCTGTCTACCAATTCCAGCACCCGGGCATATGGTAACTAGTTACTAGTATACTAGAAACTAGTTACCAGCTGGATCATTTCAATATCTGATTGAATATTGTCCGCAATCATCATAGCTCCATCCGCATACCAGGTATAGGGTGAACTGATTGATCCAGAAAAATATATCATAGCCGCGTTCCATTCTCCCTTGCGGGTTTTCTGATTTGCCCCGGACTCTGACAGATAGAGTCCGGCCGCCAAAAAGGCATCATTAATATCCCAAGGATCTGCCGGTTTGCCGGTAATCTTTTCTATTTTATCTTTGTATTGCATCCAAGTTGAGGGAATAAAATCCGCTGGACCCATGGCTCCACCATATCCAAAACTCATCGGACAGGTTATCAGAGTTTTTGATGGGTCTCTTTTTAGTTCTTTTGTAATATTCAAGAAAGCTTGGATATCTCTGTCTGGTTTCATGACTTTGGTTAATTTCTTGCCGTCAGCCACCCTAATGCCTTCTCCTGTGTTGAAATCAGTCAAATAACACATGTCAAATTTTTCTAGTTTTAATTCTTCCTGAAAAATAGCCAAAAGGAAAGCCGGTCGTATGACAACTATTTTTTCAACCTCCTTGGCAATCTCTAGAGCTTGACCAAAAGTGAGAGTGTTTGGTTGTCCTATTAACTCAAAATTTTTGGATTTGATTCTTTCTGCCCTTTCCTTTTTGCTTTTGACGGACTGGACTATTCCGAATTGCTTTTTTAAATCCAAAATACGATCGTATGATTCTGTGATACGAATTTCTTTGATTTTATTACTTCTTACTGCATCAAAAATCATATCTCTAACCTTTTGGGCTATATCTTTGTCATACCCGTTAGGACTATTGTTCAAAACAGTTACCACATCAATGCCAGCGTTTATGGCCATTATTATGGCCTCTTCCAATCTATAGTTATTACTGATTGCGGCCATTTGGATATCATCAGAAATAATAACTCCCTTAAAGCCAATCTGATTTCTCAAAATATCTTCTAGAAATATGGATGACAGAGTTGCCGGGTGATTTTTGTCAATATTTCTATTCATAGTATGTCCGACCATAACTGCTTTTAGCAGTCCTTGATTATTTAGATCCTGATAAGGAATCAGTTCCTCGGTTTTGTATGTATCTGTTATATCTATTATTTCATTATGGCTGTCTTTTGTTGCGCTTCCTTGGCCGGGGAAATGTTTGGCTACGGCAATAACATCACTCTTGAGGTGATTTTCTATAAATATTTTTGCTTGCTGGACAACTTCTTTTGAGTCTGAAGAAAAAGATCGCTCCAAGGCACCAATGATTGGATTTTTGGGATTTATATTCAGATCAACAACTGGGGCTAGATTCATATTGAATCCCAAACCTTTTAGTTCCATGGCCAATTCTACAGATTCTTTGTAAACAGTTTGGAAAGTTTTGTCCTGACCCATTTTTGCGGCTGAAATAATTGGCAAAAATCCATATTTTTGTTTCAAACGATTGACATTTCCACCCTCCGCGTCTACGGCCACGAACAATGGGGTAATGGAGTATTTTTGAATATCAGAGGTAAGTTTTTTTGTCTGCTCATAACTCGTTATATTTCTAGGAAAACTACCTGATGGAATATCGTAATCAAAAAGTACTACTCCGCCGATCTTAACATCCTTAATCATTTTATAAATATCAGAATTTTCTCTGGCTTCTGTGCCGCGGAAGCCTGTCATTATCATCTGACCTATCCTTTCTTTGAGTTGATCGTCTGATAGTTCTGTTTGTAGTTGATTTGAATCTTTTGTTTCTGACAGATTGTCTTTTTTGTTTTCTGAACCTGATTTATTCAAGTATAAGAAAAACCCACCAACGACAACGATACAAACGATAATTAAGATTGCTACATTTTTCATTTTAACTTTTTACTTTTTAATTCTCCATGAGGCACGAGCGGGATTTGAACCCGCGCATAGCGGTTTTGCAGACCGCCGCGTTAACCAGCTTCGCCATCGTGCCCTTGATCTTGAATCCTCCAAAACCTTTCTGATTCTACAATTTTCGCTCTATCTCGTCTATCTTCTGGCGATTTTTCTCTCCACTGTCAATCATTACTTTCAAGAATGGTACTCGGCCTAGACGGGAATTTTCTAGAATATATTGGCGCAAATCTGTAAGACGACGACGAGCAAAAGCCAAAGCAGATTCTTCCTGGTCTTCGGGTAAAACTGTGATCAGGATAATTGCTTTTCCTCCGCGTTCTCTGGATTCAACAGCCGTAACGGTGATTAGCGATTGGCGGTTTGACTGTCGCGAAAAGAATATGGCCGATAATTCACGGATGATTTCGGTCAAGCGCTGATCTCGTTTTGACATTTTATTGTTTGGTATTGACCTCTACAGTCCGGACACATTCTATCTTGTCTCCTGGAGCGATCTCTATCTTTGCTTCTATCATCGCCCCACATTCATGACCAGAGGCTACTTCTTGGACGCGGATCTTTTTCTCCTGCAATTCACGGATCTTACCTGATCCTAGCTTTGCTTCTCGGCGGATTATTCTAATATCGTTACCTGTGGCCATAGAGCCGGATTCCACCTTTCCGCCTATGATTTGGCGGTCTTTTTCCTTGGAGAAAACAGCTATGACTTTGAGGATGCCCAAAGACTCTTCCATGTATTCTTTGGGAATTTTTGCTTGGAATGATTCACGAACAAAACTGACAAGGTCATATATTATGTTGAATGACATGACCTTTGTTGGATTTCTTTCTATGATAGAAGCGGCTTTTTTGTCTGGTTTGACATTGAATCCCAAGACCAAAGTATTAGGATCACCGGAAGCCTGCTTGATATCGTTTTCATTGATTTCTCCGATGCTGGCGGAAATGATTTTCAAGCGGACTCTATCATCGTTGATCTTGGTGAGCTCGTGGATGACAGCTTCCAGAGAACCGATGGCATCAGCCTTGATGATCAATGGAAAGACAACGATCTTTTTATTTTTGGCGTCCAAATCTATTTCGGTGGCTGGAATGTTTGGATCGGGATTGATCGTGGCAGTATGGGTGAGCAGATCTGATTTTGAGGGGGAATTATTCTCGGTATCTCTGTATTGACGAATCAGCTTCTCCGCTTCTTTCTTGTCTGACACCACCGAAAAAGTCAGACCGCATTGGGGAACAGCGTTCCAACCCAATATCCGAGCGGGCATAGAAGCGGTGGCTAGGTCTATCTTCTTGCCTTGAAAGTCTTCTATATAACGGACGGGAGCAAAGGCTTTGCCAGAGAGGGCAAATGAGCCGGAAAACAGAGATCCATCTTTGATCAGTACTGTAGCAGCGATCCCAGATCGGGCGTCTAGATCGGATTCTATGACAATGCCTGTGGCGGGGATATTGGGATCAGTGGTCAGATCAGCCAGTTCGGCGACCAGGATGATCATATCCAAGAGTTCAGGTATTCCCGTACCAGTAACAGATGAAATCGGCACACATGGCACATCTCCTCCCCAGCCTTCCACATAAATTTCATTTTCTCCCAAGCTTTTTTTGGTGTTATCAATATTGGCATTTGGTTTGTCTATTTTGGTTATGGCGACCACAAAAGGCATACCAAGTTTTTTTATGACATTCCATGCTTCCAAGGTTTGAGGTTTGACTCCGTCTTCGGCTGATACAGCCAGAATAGCTATATCGGCTGCGGCGGCCCCTCTCTGCCTGATGCCGCAAAAAGCTTCGTGTCCGGGGGTGTCCAAAAAGGTGATGGTTTTGCGCTGGCCTCTCCCAGTCGCGTAATCAACCTGATAGGCGCCTATATGCTGGGTGATGCCGCCAGCTTCGGTTTCTACCACGGATGTTTTGCGTATATAGTCCAAGAGACTTGACTTGCCGTGATCTATATGTCCCACAACGACTACCACGGGAGGGCGGGGAATACGGGTTCCTTTGGTCATAAGGCCAAAGCATAACAGAAAATCATAGCATTGACAAATTTTGCTAAGTAATGTCTGTGTCGCATCTCATTGTGTGTTCCCAGAGGACGGGTTGACCTCGTCGCTCTCTACGGAGATTAGCGACTCGGTCCCCCTCGTTCTCGCCGACGCATCGGAGAGTATTAAGACGGCAATGTGTTTGCGTCGGCTCCGAAGAGCCTCTGGGAACACACAATGAGATGCGACTAACCAAATCCCTTGCTATAATACTTCCATGGATTTTTTCCAAACTTTAGATTATATGACGATTGGAATTGGTATTCTGGTTCTGGTGGTATTGATATTGATATCAGCAGTTATTCATCTTCATCGTCGTTTAAAGCTTTTTTTGATTGGCATAAAGTCGGAGAACATAGATCATTCTCTGAAAAATATTTCGGCAGACCTCCTGGAACTCCAAAATTTCCGGGCCGAATTGGAAGTTTATTTGAATGGAGTGGAAAAACGACTTCGTCGGAGCGTTCAGTCCGTGGAGACTGTCCGTTTCAATCCCTTCCAAGGAGTTGGGGCTGGCGGCAACCAGAGCTTTGCCACCAGCTTTCTCAATGAAGATGGCGATGGGGTGATCGTCTCTAGTCTCTATTCTCGAGACCATTCAAGCGTTTTCTCAAAAGCCGTCAAGAAGCGCGCTTCAGAACACGAATTGTCTAACGAGGAATCACTGGTTCTGGAGAGCGCTATTAGGGCTCTGGGCCGTTGAATGTTGTATAGCTTCTCACAAAGAGGTAGGCTTTTTTGATGATTACCAGGACCAAGGCCATATATCTGGATTATGCGTCTTTGACGCCTGTGGATCCGCGGGTCCAAAAGGTCATCAATCAATATTCTGTTCTTGAATATTCCAACCCTTCATCAATTTACAAGACTGGACTGGAAGCCAAGAAGGCTTTGGAATATTGCCGCGAAATAGCGGCCGAGTCTATTGGCGCTCATCCCGATGAGATGATCTTCACGGCTGGTGGAACTGAAGCAAACAATATCGCTATTCTTGGAGCCATTGAAAATCTCCGGATACAAGGCATAAAGTATGGAGATATGCATGTTTTGGCTAGCGCTTTTGAGCATTCATCGGTTCTTGAATGTTTCAAGCACTTGGGAACTCTTGGTGTTCAAGTTGAATTTATAAATATTGATTCAAACGGAATTATTTCTCTTGACGATCTCAAGAAAAAGCTCCGGCCGAATACAGTATTCGTTTCGGTTATGACAGTCAACAATGAGATTGGGACAGTACAACCTGTCCGGGAGGTGGCTAGAATTATCAGAAATTATCGCAGTAGTATTGAATTAACAGATGTCCGCGACCTCTCGACGACAGCAGATCTCCCTTCGTTTTGCTCCGCAAAAGTCGGGAGACTGCTCTCGTCTGCGGACGCGGGCACTAGGGTTCTAAAATATCCCCTATTTCACACCGATGCCGCTCAAGCCAGTTTATTGGATTTGAATGTTGAAAAGCTAGGTGTAGATATGCTCACTCTGGATGGAAGTAAGGTCTATGGTCCAAGAGGCATCGGTTGTTTGTATGTCAAAAGGAATACATCACTATCTCCTATCATTCACGGCGGCGGTCAAGAAAAAGGTCTGTGTTCGGGTACCGAAAACATTCCTGCCATAATGGGTTTTGCCAGAGCTCTAGATATTGCAAAAGAAGAGAGAGAGGAAGAGATCAAGAGATTGACGATTTTGCGGGAGCTTTTTATCTCAAAATTGAAGACTGTCCGAGCGGATATTATCATTCACGGCCAGAGCGCTCTTGTCTCTCCGCATATTCTCAACATATCCATACCGGGAATAAATAATGAACTATTTTTGTTGCGACTAGACGCTAGGGGCGTAGAAGTCTCTACCAAGAGCTCTTGCCTGGGTGATCAGGATGAATCTTACGCTTTGAAAGCCATTGGAGCTGACAGCAAAACAGCTTTGAGATTTTCTTTTGGGAGGTGGACAAAAGAAAGAGATATAGATAAAACGATAAAAGTTATTGGAGATATTTTTTGAAAGGGGCGAGGTCCGACCTCGCTCTCCTTGTTTTTTATATTTAGTATTGTTAGTATCCTTGAATGCTCACCATAAGACTGCAAAGAACTGGTCGCAAACATGAACCGACATTTCGGGTGGTCTTGACCGAATCCAAAAATGGGCCCAAAAGCGGAAAATATCTGGAAAACCTCGGCTGGTATGACACACGCTTGCAAAACAAAGCAGAGCAAGTAGACGCCGACCGTTTGCGATACTGGATCTCCAAAGGGGCCGGAGTTTCTCTGACCCTTCACAATTTTTTGGTATCAACAAAGATTATTGAAGGCAAGAAGAAAAACGCTTTACCAAAAAAGACATTCACCAAGAAAGAAGAAGTCAAAGCTCCAGAACCAGTTCCTACCGAAGTTCCATCAAGCGAACCTGTTCCCGCAAGTGAACCAATTACAAATGATAAAGTCGTGGCCTAGATATCAATTTCCGAGAACACAGTAATTTTCTTCGCCAGACATCTTCGGAGCCGCCGCACATACATTGTAATCCTACCCATTCCTTGCGGCGGCGAGAAATAGGGTGATCTCGTCGCTAGTCTCTGTAGAGAGCGACGAGATCAACCCGTGTCTGGCGGAGGAAATTACTGTGTTCTCAGGTAAAATGAATATTGTTCTCAAAGATTAACCAAACACAAAGTTGACGCACATCCACCATCTGTTAGACTATTGTCTAATAGAAGTTGTTTTATTAAAAAAATAGTTATCTCTTACGATTATGAATCCAGACCAGCAGTTTTTGGAATATGTTATCAAGGCTCTTACGGCCAACCCAGAGCAAATCAAAATCGTCCGCGGGGTTGATGAGATGGGAGTTCTTCTGACCCTAGAGGTTTCCGCCGCCGACATGGGTACTATTATTGGCAGACAGGGCAATACCGCAAAAGCTATCCGAACTCTTTTGCGAGTGGTCGGGATGAAGAACAATAGCAGAGTCAATCTCAAGATCAATGAACCAGTCGGCGGACTAAAGTCCTCCGAAAGGACGGCCCCATCTGCGGCTTCAAAGACCGTTGACGAAGCTATGGCCGATCTCAAGTTTGTCTGATGATAACTTTTCATCTGATAAGTCTGTTCCCGGAGACTCTAGAGCCATATCTGAATAGTTCCATTATCGGCCGGGCTCGAAAAAATAAATTGATTGCGGTCAAATATTACAATCCGCGTGACTTCGCTGTATCTTCCAAGAGGAACAAAAGACTCTCATATGAAGACCGCCGGATTGATAGTCGTCCTTATGGTGGTGGTCCCGGAATGGTCATGGAAGCTATGCCGGTCGTCAGAGCAATAGAGAAGATTATTGGGCGGATCAAAGGTGCCAAAATAAAAATCTTTTTTTTCACTCCATCAGGCAAGCAGTTCAACAATACTATTGCCGATTCCATGAAAAAATATACCGATATTGTCCTTGTTTGCGGGCGCTATGAGGGAATAGATGCTAGGGTCAAAAAAATATTTCCTATGGTAGATATATCCGCAGGCCCGTATGTTTTGACTGGTGGGGAATTGCCAGCTCTTATCACTATTGACGCTGTAACTCGTCGCATCAGTGGAGCTTTGGGGGATGATGCTTCTCTTGAAGAGTCTCGTATCGCTAGTCCCCTAGTCTACACTCGCCCGGAAATTATCGTCTACAAAGGCAAGAAATATCGGGTTCCAAAGATATTACTTTCAGGACACCATGCCAAGATAGAATCCTGGAAAGAGAAGAAGAGAGAAGGTAGAGCATAGTAGTCCGCTTTTCCAGTCCGAGTACTTGTTTGAGCGTCGTTTGACGATTATTTGGTTTTTGTGAGGCTTTTGATATGGACAAGATAATATCTTGATACTCCAAGCCGAGCAAAACTTACAATCGTCCGACGCGAGTCACGCAGGGCTGGAAAAGCGGACTACTATGCTCTGACTCACTCGCGATCAAACGATAACTGTAAGAATATGTCAATATTGACTTAATTACTGTCTCTGTTAGCGTTAGCCTAACTTCGCAGATTGAGTTCTGCCCAGAGCGGAGGATTATAGGCCCGTCCTCAATATCGGCCCTATCCGTGAAATCCACAAAGTGACATTATTTATAGAATGACCGCCTTTCAATTTTGAAAGGGGCCGTTTTTGCGTTGGGTCTCCGTCTTTTGGTTTGAGTTATAGGAATAATTTAAATAATAATGAATACCAATTCACCTACTCGTCCCAAAAAGTATTTCAGCCGATATAAAAAACCTCTGGCGGAAATGCCCCAGATGGTAGAGTCACAATTAGTTTCTTTTGCCGATTTGGTTGAAAAGGGTCTGCCAAATCTTCTCAAAGAATTTTCATCCATAAAGGATTATGCCGAGAAGAAATTTGAACTATCTTTCGGAGCCGTGGATCTGATCCGTCCCAAATACGACGAACACTACGCCAAGATCAATAAGCTCAACTATGAAGGCCAGATCAAGGTTGTCGTTACTCTGAAAAACAAATCTCTCAATGTCGTCAAAGAACAAGAGATGTTCTTGGCCGATCTGCCGTTGATGACCGATCATGGCACTTTTATCATCAATGGGGTGGAGCGCGTGATCGTGCCGCAGTTGGCTCGCTCATTCGGGATATTTTTTACTTCAACCGAAGTCAAGGGCAAGAATAATTTTGGGGCCAAGATTATTCCAGCTCGGGGGGTATGGATGGAGATAGAGACGGATGTGGACGGCACTCTTTATTGTCGGATTGATCGCAAAAGGAAATTTCCCGTCACTTGTCTTTTGCGTGTGTTGGGGGCAGATACAAATGAGAAGATTAGCTCTCTCTTTGAGAGTGATGCCGATGCTCGCAAGGCTGTCCTTTCCACTCTGGCCAAGGATCATGCCAAGACCGTAGAAGAGGCCTATATAGAGCTTCACAAGCGTCTGCGCGATGGCGATCTGGCTACCCCTGACAATGCCCGAAACTTTATCCAGACTCTATTGAGTCCCGAACGATATGATATATCTCGGGTTGGCCGTTTTCGTTTCAACAAACGCTTTGGTGGGGCTATGGATGAAAAAGCTTTGGATCGTCGAACGCTGTCTTTGGCGGATGTGGTTACGACTATCACTCATATCGTCACTTTGAGTATCAATCCGGACATGCAGGCCGATGATATAGACCATCTCGGTTCGCGAAGGGTCCGCTATGTCGGCGAGCTTCTGGAGCAACGCATCCGTCTCGGATTAACCCAAATGAAAAGAAACATTCAAGACAAAATGTCAACGGTTGAGCCCGATGTGACCATGCCGATTTCATTCATCTATCCCCGACCTTTGCAGGCCAGGATCAAAGAATTTTTCACCGCCAACCAGTTGTCGCAGTTCATGGAGCAGGTCAATGTTTTGGGAGAGATAGAAAATCTCCGAACTCTAACGGCTCTTGGTCCGGGTGGGCTCTCCCGCGAACGGGCCGGATTTGAAGTCCGCGATGTTCATCCGTCTCACTATGGCCGCCTTTGTCCTATTCACACTCCCGAAGGACCTAATATCGGTTTGGTTTTGCGATTGACCACATATGCCAGGATCAATGATTTTGGGATGATAGAAACTCCTTATGTCAGAGTCAAAAATGGAGTTGTCACTAAGGAGATTGTTTATCTCAATGCTTTGGAAGAGGAAAATTATCGGATCGCCCATGCGGCCACGGCTTATGATGATGATGGTGACATCGTGGAGGATGATATAGAAGTCCGAATCAACGGAAAACCGATCATGGCCAAAAAACACGATGTTGATTTTATTGATGTGGCCAGCAATCAAGCCTTTTCCATAGCTACTTCACTTATCCCTTTTCTCAATCATGATGATGCCAATCGAGCTTTGATGGGCTCAAATATGCAAAGACAAGCTACGCCTTGTTTGGTGCCAGAAGCTCCTTTTGTGGCTACTGGAATAGAAAGGAAAGCTGTTATTGATACCGGTAGAGTAGTAGTTGTTCCAGAAGATGGCACGATCACTCATGTGGATGCCAAGAGGATAGTCTTTGAGTCTGCCAAAGTTCCAGCTTCAGGCAAAGGCAAAAAACATGAATATCGTTTGGTGTTGTTCTCGCGGACCAACGGTTTTACGGCTTTTCATCAGCGGCCGATCGTATCTGTTGGCGACAAGGTCAAGAAAGGAGATATTATTGCCGACACTTCCACTTCCGATCACGGCGAGATTCCTCTAGGCCACAACGCCTTGGTGGCTTTTATGTCCTGGTCTGGTTCCAACTATGAAGATGCCATCATATTATCCGAGCGAGTGGTCAAAAATTCCAAATGGAGCTCTGTCCATATAGAAGAATTTGTCGTCAATGTCCGAGACACCAAGCTGGGGCCAGAGGTGACTACTTGTGATATTCCCAATGTCGGAGAAGCCAAATTGAAGAATCTAACCGAAGAAGGAATTGTTCGTATCGGCGCCGAAGTCCGGCCGGGAGATATATTGGTGGGCAAGATTTGTCCCAAAGGGGAGA
Source organism: Candidatus Taylorbacteria bacterium RIFCSPHIGHO2_02_FULL_44_12 (assembly GCA_001822575.1). GTDB lineage: Bacteria > Patescibacteriota > Minisyncoccia > Phycocordibacterales > PALSA-1337 > C7867-002. The sequence goes on along the minus strand of MHRM01000012.1, from coordinate 49,582 downwards.
CCCAACTGACTCCAGAAGAGCGTCTCCTTCGTTCTATTTTCGGAGAAAAAGCCCGCGACGTGAAGGATACTTCAAAGCGAATGGAAAATGGTAAACGCGGCCGCATTATATCGGTCAAAGTGTTTTCCCGGGAAAAAGGCGATAAGTTGGAATCTGGGATCATCAAAAAGATCTACATAGAAGTAGCCCAGGTGCGCAATGTTTCCGTTGGAGACAAAATGGCCGGCCGTCATGGCAACAAGGGCGTAATATCCCGCATTTTACCTGAAGAAGATATGCCTTACATGGAGGACGGCACGCCTATTGATGTCATTTTGACTCCCTTGGGAGTGCCTTCTCGTATGAATCTGGGCCAAATTCTAGAATTGCATCTCGGTTTGGCCGCCAATACTTTGGGCTATCAAGCCATCGTCCCGCCATTTGCCGGAGCCACTGATGCCGAGATCAAAGAAGAACTTCGGAAAGCCGGTCACGATACTTCCGGCAAGATGGAATTGCGAGACGGTCGGACTGGAGAACATTTTGACAAACCGATTGCCGTTGGTTATATGTACATCATGAAACTGCATCATATGGTTGAAGATAAGATTCATATGCGTTCCATTGGTCCGTATTCGCTTATCACTCAACAGCCTTTGGGCGGCAAAGCCCAAGGCGGAGGTCAGCGTTTTGGGGAGATGGAAGTTTGGGCTCTTCTCGGTCATGGGGCCGCTCACACCTTGCGCGAGATCTTGACGGTCAAATCGGACGATATCGTCGGCAGGTCCCAAACATTTGACGCCATCGTCAAGGGTGAGAAGATGCGTCCGCCAAATCTGCCGGCTTCATTCAATGTACTTCTGAAAACTCTACGAGGTTTGGCCTTGAATGTGGAACTGGTCAAGAAGAAACCGCCGGCTGACGAGGAATAATAATTAATATATGCCCATAACACAAAACAAAATGAGTGAGCCGCAGGATTTTGATATGGTCAAACTGACCTTGTCTTCGCCGGATAAGATCATGGAGTGGTCATCTGGCGAAGTCACAAAGCCGGAGACCATCAACTACCGCACTCAACGATCCGAGAAGAACGGACTCTTTGACGAACGGATCTTTGGTCCGGACAGGGATTATGAGTGTTATTGTGGCAAATACCGCGGTATCCGCTACAAGGGCATAGTGTGCGAAAAGTGCGGAGTGGAGATCACTCGTTCTATAGTCCGCCGCGAACGGATGGGACATATAGAGTTGGCTACGCCGGTCTCCCATGTCTGGTTCCTGCGCAGTGTCCCTTCTCGGATCGGTCTTATTCTAGGCATGAGCTCCTCCGATCTTGAAAAGGTGGTCTACTTTGCCGGATACATAGTCACCAAAGTACACCAGGAAGAAAAGAGCAAATTCTTGAAAGAACTTGATGGAGAATACAAGAACAAAGTCAAGACTGCTAACGATGAAAAGACCAAGGAAGCCCTCAAGGAATTGGTCGTCAATGCCAGGAAAGAGATTGAAAGTTTGAATGATGGGATGGTTATGGATGAAGCCACCTATCACAAATACGCCATGAAATACGGTTCAATATTTGAAGCCGCTATCGGCGCTGAAACTATATACGATATCTTGAAGAAGATTGATTTGCCCAAACTGAAGATTGAACTAGAGAAATATATCCAAGAAGCCGGTTCGGCCGATCGCGAGAAATTGAAAAAGCGGATATCTCTGGTCAAGCAAATGATCAAATCCAAACAACGGCCGGAATGGATGTTCCTGACACGGATTCCGGTAATCCCGCCGGGACTTCGGCCGATGGTGGCTCTAGAAGGCGGCCGTTATGCCACTTCTGATGTCAACGATCTGTATCGTCGAGTGATCAATCGCAACAATCGCTTGTTGAAGCTCAAGGAAATAAACGCTCCGGAAGTCATTCTACGCAATGAAA
>MHRM01000012.1:6845-47647 GCA_001822575.1 Candidatus Taylorbacteria bacterium RIFCSPHIGHO2_02_FULL_44_12 | reverse complement strand
AGGGCTCTTAAGTCTCTGTCCGATAGTCTCAAATCCAAACGCGGCCTATTCCGACAAAATCTGCTTGGCAAGCGCGTGGACTATAGCGGTCGGTCGGTGATAGTCGTTGGTCCCGAGCTGAAGCTGGACCAGTGTGGTCTGCCCAAGCACATGGCTTTGGAGCTCTTCCGACCCTTTGTGATATCTGGTCTGATCAAAAGGGAGTTGGCTTACAACATTCGCGGGGCCAATCGTTTGATTGATGATGGTTCCAAAGAAGTCTGGGAAATTCTTGAGGAAGTGATATATGGCAAATATGTTCTCTTGAATCGGGCTCCAACCCTGCATCGTCTGGGTATTCAAGCATTCAGACCGATCTTGATAGAAGGTAATGCCATCCAAGTCCATCCTTTGGTTTGTACGGCTTTCAACGCCGATTTTGACGGTGACCAGATGGCTGTTCATGTTCCACTCTCCGATGAGGCTCAAATGGAAGCTCGGGAGATCATGGCTTCGAACAAGAATATTCTAAAACCTGGAAGCGGCAATATGGTGGTCTCGGTGGACAAGCTTGATATTGTTTTGGGATGTTTTTGGGTAACCAAAATGATATCGGGATTGCAAGGTGAAGGGGGGATATTTGAATCACCTTCGGCTGCTACTCTAGCTCACAGTTTTGAGGCTCTCAATCTCCGGGCCAAGATCAAAATTTTGGCTCCAAAATCTCCAAAATATCTTGAATACAAAGAAGGATTTTTTGAAACGACTGTCGGTCGGATATTATTTAACGATATTCTGCCAGATGAATATCCTTTTATCAATAAAGAGATTGACAATAAGATGCTTGGAGCCACGGTTGATTCCTTCATGTCTAGATATGGAGTGGACAAGACCCCTCCAATATTGGATGCCATCAAATCTTTTGGATTCAAATACGCTACTCATTCCGGAACGACATGGGGGATAAATGACATTGTTATTCCAGAGGCCAAAAAAGACATTGTGGCCAATGCCAAGATCAATGCCGGAGTGGTGACCGAACAATTTGAGGGTGGTCTGTTGACCGAAGAAGAGAGGATTAGAAAACATATAGAGATTTGGCAAAAATCCAAAAGCGATGTGGAAAAAGCCATGCCTGCCACTTTGGATAAGAATGGTTCGGTTTATGACATGATCACTTCTGGAGCCCGTGGTTCTTACAAGCAAATCGTCCAGATGGCCGGGATGAAGGGTTTGATTTCTTCGGTCTCTGGCGAGACTATTGAATTTCCGATTCTTTCATGTTCCAAGGAAGGTTTGACTCCTATAGAATATTTCATTACTACTCATGGTTCTAGAAAGGGTCTGACTGACACGGCTCTCAATACTGCCAAGGCCGGATATCTGACACGCAAGCTTTTTGTGGTGGCACAAGATGTGGTGGTTTCCGAGGAAGACTGTGGCACCAAGGAAGGCATTTTGATCCGCAGGCAGAGTGCCTCGGGAATGAATATTCCGCTTTCAAAAAATGTCCGCGGCCGGATTTTGGCCGATAAAGTCCTCTCCACCGAAGGCAAGGTTATATTTGAAAAGGGTCATCTGATATCCAAAACCGATGCCGTGGTCATAGAGGATAGCAGTGTTAGCGAGATCAGAGTCCGTTCGCCACTATCATGCAAGACTATCCGTGGAGTATGCGCTCAATGCTACGGTCTAGATCTCGGCAAGAATAGCTTGATCTCTTTGGGCGAGGCTGTTGGAACAATTGCCGCTCAAGCTATCGGCGAACCAGGCACCCAGCTTACCATGCGGACATTCCATGCCGGAGGCACAGCTTCCCAGGGCGGAGATATCACTCAAGGTCTGCCGCGGGTTGAAGAAATTTTTGAAAAGCGCCAACCCAAAAACCCAGCCGTGGTTTCGGCTGTGGATGGGGTAGTAACCGATGTCAAAGACAATGGCAAAGAAAAGATCATTCGGGTTTTGACAGATTCTTTGATTGATGAAGGCAAAAAGGACATATCCATCAAGACTCCAACACCTGCCAAGCGTGGCAAGAAAAAGGCTCTGGCTCCGGGTGGAGAGATAGAATATGTTTTTCCATATCGCCGGACTACAATGGTCAAGATAGGAGATAGAGTCAAAAAAGGCGACCTTTTGACCGATGGCTCGGCCAATATTGACGAAGTTTTTGAATATGGTGGCGAAGAAAGAGCCAAGGAATATGTTATCACCGAAGTTGGCAAGATATACGAACTCCAAGGCGAGACGGTTTCAAGGAAACACATAGAGCTCATAGTCAAACAAATGTTTTCCCGTCGCCGGATCAAAGAAGCTGGTGACACCAATCTGACCGAGGGAATGATAGTTGACGATATATATCTGTCCGAAGAGAATATTCTTGCCAAGGCTTCTGGAGGTTCTCCGGCCAAGGCCGAACGGTTGGTCATGGGCATCACCGAGACATCGCTCTCCAGAAAGAGTTTTCTCTCGGCCGCTTCATTCCAGCACACTACCCGTGTTTTGATATCCAACGCAGTCCGCGGAGCCGAGGACGATCTCTCTGGGCTGATGGAAAATGTCATCATCGGCCGCCTAGTCCCAGCCGGCTCTGGTTTTGCCGGATCACCCAAAAAAGATATGGTAGATGGGGTCAATGATAGAAAAGAAACCAAAGACTAAAGTAAACTCCACAAAACTCCGCTTCGGCGGGGTTTTGTTTTTTCAGTTATAATCAGCCCATGAATCGGAGCGCCGTAGAAGAAATAAAGAGCCGTTTGCCTATAGATGAAGTGGTAGGCACCTATGTCAAATTGGAAAAAGCTGGCAAATCTTACAAGGCAAAATGTCCTTTTCACAATGAAAAGAGCCCATCTTTTTTCGTCTCGCCGGATCGTGGCGGGTACTATTGTTTTGGTTGCGGAGCAAAGGGCGATATATTTTCTTTTATTCAACAGTTTGAAGGATTGGATTTTCGGGGAGCTCTTAAGATCTTGGCGGAAAAAGCTGGCGTAACTCTGACTGTTGACCGCAAAGCCGATGGAGAGCGCGATATATTGTTTCAGATCATGGAAACAGCCACTCAATTCTTTGAAGATCAATACTCCAAATCCCCACTCGCTCAAGAATATCTCAAAAGTAGAGGCATTTCCGCTGAAAGCCAAAAAACTTTCAGATTGGGTTGGGCGCCGGAAGGCTGGAGCAATCTCCGTGATCATTTGAAGAGAAAGAATTGGAATGATCTACTGCTAGATAAAGTGGGTTTGATCAAACGCAAGGAAACTGATGTGTGGGAGGATACTTCTGTAGGGACGGCTTCTTCCGCCGCTGTTTTGGCAAACGCTCGCAGCTCACGCTCCGCTACGCTCGCGCTTGCCAAAACGGTCGGCTTCATCGCCGTCCCTACAGACAATAATTCTAGTAAAACCTCACAACACTATTACGATCGGTTTCGCGGTAGAGTAATGTTTCCAATCATGGATTCCGGCGGGAGGGTAGTTGGATTCTCTGGTAGAATCGTCAAGGACGATGGCAAGTCGGCCAAATATCTTAATAGCCCAGACACTCCTCTATATGACAAGTCCTCTGTTTTGTATGGTTTGGACAAAGCTAAGAGTGAGATTCGGCGGTTGAATTATTCTATTTTGGTAGAAGGGCAGATGGACTTGGTCTTGTCACATCAGGCCGGAGTGCGCAATACCGTTGCCGCTTCTGGAACCGCTCTTTCTGATGGATCAGTGAGCAAAGAGGGGGTTGTAAACAATCTAGGCCTTATTCGCAGACTGTCTCCCAATGTTATCATTGCTTTTGATTCTGATCTGGCTGGCCGCAAGGCCGCCTTGCGAGCCGCAGGTATCGCTTTGTCCATAGGGATGGATGTCAAGATTGCCGATATCATAGGCGGCAAAGATCCAGCCGACTTGGTCAAGGAAAATGTTGAATTATGGAGGCAATCGCTCCGTCAAGCCAAGAATGTGGTGGAATTTGAACTGGATAATGTTTTGGCTGAAATAACCGATAGACGGAAGACACTTCAAGCCCTTCAAGAACGAGTCTTTCCGCTATTAGTGAATATAGAAAAAGAAACCGACAAAGGACATTTTGTTGGGATGATCCGCGATAGAGCCGGAATAGCCAATGAAGATGTTATTTGGAATGATCTAAAAGTCATTGCCAATCGCTTGAAGGCGGCGGACCCAAAGACTGTCGTATCTACAAAGTCTTCGCGGACAAGTAGTGAAATAGTCAAAAATGTTGATAGAGCCGAACGGCAATTGTTCGGAATCTTATATCTGATGGACAAAGATAACCTTCCTCAAGCCAAAGAATATCGCGATCATCTAAAGAAGATTGCCGGTGATTCTTATCAAAGACGGGCAAAACAGGCCGATATGGTTATGGCCGATTTGGCTTTTGAAGCCGAGGCCTACTTTGGCAGTGATCAAGCGGGGTGGGACAAACATTTTAGAGAGATACTTTCAAATTTTGAAAGAGATATCATCAATGAAGATCTGATGGATACGATGAAAGAATTGCGTTTGGCGGAAAAATCCGGAGAACATCACAAAGTGGCGGAATTGGCTAGGAAATGTCAGGAATTGTCAGCCAGAAAAGCCAAGGCATCATCATCCGGTATGCAATGACAGAGTAATTATGTTGAGCCCGGCGAACATTCTTTTACTTCCCCGCAATGTAGTTTGAGCCCCCGAGAATGGTAAACCCTATTGCGTATTATCACAAAATAGCGTACAATCATCCCAATACTGGTTTTATTTTTTCTTGCCAATGTCCAAGTCCAAAAAAACAAACAATAAAATCCGCCGTAATAAGCGGGGATCCAGAAGGCCCGTGGCCAAACATTCGGCTAAGCAGACTAAGCGTCCTTCAAGATCCGCTACCAGACCTGACATGGTCAAATCGGCCAAGGCTAGTATTCCTATCAAAAATAAACCTAGAACCAAGGCCGAACGTCTGTCTGATAATAGGGCTGATAAGCTCATCCAAAAGGGCCGGGATCGGGGCTTTGTGACCTATGACGAAATCCTCAAAGAATTTCCTCAAATAGAAAATGACATTTTCTTTTTGGATGAATTGTACCTGAAGCTCTCTGGAGCCAATGTCGATGTTCTAGAAGGTGGCGGGCTTCTGGAGATAGAAGACTTGAATCCAAAAAAAGCTGCTTCCGCTTATTCTCGGAGTGGTTCGGATTCGGCCTATGATTCCATTCAAATGTATCTCAAAGAGATCGGTCAATATCCGTTGATCAGTGGGGCTGAAGAAAAGAATCTGGCTAGACGAATAGAATCTGGTGACATTGAAGCCAAGAATCTGTTGGCCAAAGCCAATCTGCGTTTGGTGGTTTCTATTGCCAAGAAATATGTCGGACGTAGTCCAGACCTGACTCTCTTGGATCTGATCCAAGAAGGCAATCTTGGGCTCTTCCGGGCTGTAGACAAGTTTGACTGGACAAAGGGCTACAAATTTTCCACCTATGCCACTTGGTGGATCCGCCAAGCTATCACTCGGGCTCTGGCTGACCAGTCTCGGACTATTCGGGTCCCAGTCCACATGGTTGAAACCATCGCCAAGTACAAACAAGTTGTTCGTAGATTGACTCAAGATTTGGGTCGGGATCCTCTTCCTGAAGAGATCGCTATGGAGATGGGCATGGATGTAGAGAAAATATACCAGATAGAAAAGATAGAACAAGATGTTGTTTCTCTGGAGAGTCCGGTCGGCGAGGGCGATGAAGATGGTAAGTCCACCCTTCAAGATTTCATAGCTGATGATAAGATACTCTCGCCAGACCAGGAATCTTCCAGACGGATCCTGCGCGATCAGGTTCATCTTATTCTAGATGATCTTTCCGAAAAAGAGCGCAGAATCTTGGAGATGCGACATGGTTTGACTGATGGCATTACCCATACTCTAGAAGAAGTCGGCCGTGAATTTGGAGTTACTCGTGAACGGATCCGCCAAATAGAAGCCAAGGCTCACGAAAAGATCCGCCAGCACGACAGGATCAATCGGATCAAAAATTATTGAATGATAGATCAGATATACCAGAGACTGAATGATGAACAGCGTCGGGCCGTGGAGGCCATAGAAGGACCGGTGATGGTTATTGCTGGACCTGGTACTGGCAAGACCACGGTTTTGTCATTACGGATAGCAAATATATTGCGTTTGACCGATTCTACTCCAGACAGCATTTTGGCTCTTACCTTTACCGAGTCTGGAGCCCAGTCCATGAAGAGAAAGCTAATCAGCCTGATCGGTCAACCGGCTTATAGAGTCAATATTCATACTTTCCACGGTTTTGCCGAAATGATTATAAATCAATACCCAGATAATTTTCCCCGAATTATCGGTTCCAAGGTCATAACTGAAGCAGAGCAGGCTGATATTATTGAGAAGATCCTTTATTCCAAGGAGATAAAATTACTCCGTCCTTTCGGAGCTCCTTTTTATTATGTCAGGCCAGTGTTGTCGGAGATACATATATTGAAGCGGGAGAATATATCTCCAAAAATGTTATTGGAAAGTATTGGGAAAAGCGATCAAAAACAAGAATTAAAAAATTTGGAATTGGCTTTTGTTTATGGGGCTTACGAAGCTGAATTGGCCAGACGGAAATTATATGATTTTGACGACATGCTTCTTGAATTGATCCGGGCCATGGTAGATGACATAGATCTCAAAAGAGGACTTCAAGAAAATTTTCAATATATTTTGGCTGATGAGCACCAAGACGCCAACGCTTCCCAGAACAGAATATTGGAACTTTTGGCGGATTTTCACCCTTCACCAAATCTTTTTATTGTCGGAGATGATAAACAGGCTATATATCGTTTTCAAGGAGCATCTCTCCGGAACTTTCTTTATTTCTCGGAAAAGTATCCAGAGGCCAAGATCATAAATCTTCGTCATAACTATCGTTCAAGCCAAATAATTTTGGATGCGGCTCACGGTATTATCGGCAATAACCCTTCCATTCCAGATCAAAATAAAGAAAAACTTGTATCTTTGCAGATAGGCGGAAGAGCTGTGGGGGTAACGGAAACGGCTACCAAAGAAGATGAATTGGCCTTGGTGGCCCAATCCATAAAGCATTTGATAGAAAGCGGACAAAAACCAGAAGAAATAGCTGTTTTGTATAGGGAAAATAGTCATGCTATGGGCATAAGCACCTTCTTGGGCGCCTATGGCGTACCGCATCGGGTGGAATCTGATAAGGATCTTTTGTCCAGTAGGGATGTGATGTATATCACAATCCTCTGTGAAGCTATCAATGACTCTTCATCCGATCAAAAATTGGCGGCGGCTCTCTTCTTGGATTTCAATGATCTTGAACCAGCGACTGTATCTCTTTTATGTGCTATGTCCAGCAGACAAAAAAAGCCGCTTTATATTATGATCAAATCAGCCGATCCCAAGATCCGCAAAGCTTATGATCGGATCAAGCAATGGTCTCATCAGGCCCGAACTGTACCATTTGTGGAATTTGTTGACATCTTGATGAGGGAGACAGGTATTCTCTCGGATATCATCACTGCCAAAGATTCTCTGGAAAGATTGTCAACTATACAGGCCTTTCATGATATGGTCATGAATATGGCTCGGTCTATGAAGGGCTTTTATCTGGCTGATTTTGTCCATTATCTTGGACTGGCTCGCGAGCATGGATTGACTATCAAGAATCCTCAATCCGAACACATCGGTGGTGTTCGTCTTATGACTGCTCACCGAGCCAAGGGTTTGGAATTTGATCATGTCTTCATTATTCATGCCGTGGATGGAACATGGGGTAATCGCTCCAAACGCAATCTGTTTGTTATACCTATTATTGAACATGCTCGCGACACAGGCAGGATAGAAGATGAGAGAAGGTTGTTCTTTGTGGCTATGACTCGGGCTAGGCGTGAAGTGACGGTATCATATCCACGGTCCATGAATGGTAAAGCCGTGGTGCCGAGCCAGTTTGTGGGAGAGATGCCTTCCGAAACAGTCTCTTTTGAAAGGCCGCCAGCACGGGGAACCCGGGACTATTTCGGGGCTTTGGCGGGCATGCCAATAGGGAAGTCATCTTCCATAGTAAATAGTGATTTCGTCCGGAAAGCATTCCTGTCCCAAGGGTTCTCTGTCACTCATCTAAACAATTTTCTCCAATGTCCGTGGAGATATTTCTTTGTTAATCTCGTCCGTATTCCCCAAGCCGAGAGCATTCATCAGCTCTATGGTACGGCTGTTCATTCCGCCTTGCGGGCCCTATTTGATAGTTATATAAAAGCCAAGACAATGACAAAAAAGTTATTCATAAATGCTTTCAAAAAAGAGTTGGAAAAAGCTCCTATTTCCATGGATATTTTTCAGAGTTTGTACAAGAGAGGAAGATTGGCTTTGGAGGGATATTATTCTAGTTGTGATTTCTCAAAAGGCCGGCGAATATTGACGGAATACAGCGTCCGTGGAGTCAGTATCGCTATTGATGGCAAGAATGGGGGAACACTTGAATTATCGGGCAAGCTGGACAAGGTTGAGTTTGTGGATGACAAGAATGTGATAGTGACGGATTACAAAACCGCCAAGCCACATTCAAGGAATAAAATAGAAGGCAAAACGGCGGACGCGGATGGTAATTACAAAAGGCAATTGGTTTTTTACAAATTACTTCTTGAGGGAGAATCAAAGAAACTTCGGATGAAATACGGCGAAATAGATTTTGTTGAGCCGAATGATCGTGGTATATACAAGAAAGAAAGGTTTGATATTTCCGATGATGAAGTTGAAGCTCTGAAAAAACTTATCATTTCCACAGCCAAAAGTATATTAAAGATGTCCTTTCTGAACTCCTTTTGCGATGACAAAGAATGTCAATATTGCAAGCTGGGTAAGGTGTTGGGATATCATAAATAAGGTTTTACTCCGCAAAAAACTCCTCACATTCTTGTGGAGACTCATCTTGATTCAAATATTTATGTCTAAAGTTTAGATTCTGTGGTTTGAGGCCTCTGGCAATGTCTCCACAAGAATGTGAGGAGTTTTTTGCGGTTCACATTGCAACTTATCTGTATTTGATTATTTTGCCTCCGGCAATAATGCGTCAAGGGCGGCCTTGATGGTTTCGTAGGGTTGAGCGCCGACTAGGGGGATTTGAGAGCCTGATGGGGTGATGATGATGGAGTGTGGGGTTCCGGAAATTCCGGCGTTGATGCCATCCAGATAGTGTTTTTCTACTACAGCTTTGAATTTTCCGCTGGCCAAGCATTGATTGAATAAAACCACATTGAGCTTCACAAAGGCGGCGATATTGGGCAGTTCTTTTTGGTCAAGACCGTTGGGAGTTTGTGAAGTAACTGAAGGAGTCACTTCATAAAGACGATTCGCAAAGGCCCAAAAAGCATCATTGCTGCCCTGATCCGCGGCGCATTCAAGGGCTTGGGATTCGTGTCCGGCATTCGGGTGCAGGATCCCACCATCAGGCCGAGTGCCTTCTTTGTCAATTGGGAAGTGGCGATATACCCAAGCTACCTTGCCCGTCGGCCCATATTCATTGATGATACGAAGCATAGTGGTGTGGAACATCTTGCAAAATGGGCAAGAAGGATCAGAGTATTCCACGATCTTGATCGGAGCGTTGGGGTTACCGAGAATGTGATCGGCATTGCTTATAGGCATGATTGAGACAGCGGTCTGTTGGATATTTTCACCGTCTTGAGAGGCAATATTTGCTGGTTTGTTTACCCATATGATGGCAATGGCGATGATGGCTCCAGCGATGACTATGGCGCCGGGAAGAGTCAATGATGAATGACCAGTATTTTCCATATAATCAATATTAGCACAGAGGTCCGACCTATGGAATCAAAAAGGCAGAGTCAAGGGCATAGAGGTTGATTCTGGAATTGACCAGTTCAAGGTATCAATCTTAATCTCTTTGATCACTCCGAGATCTATATATTTGAGATGATTATTGATACGAGCATAGTTGTACAAGTCTCTGGTCAATCTGACATCCTCAATACAATAGGTGATAATTTTTTCTATTTCGCCTTGATGCCACCATTCTACGGCCTGGGAGCCGTGACCGGACTTTTTTCTACCTAGAGTGGCTAGGCCGACAGTATCTAGTTTGAGCCGACGACCGAGGACTTTCTGGACTTCTTTCAAAAGATCAATGCTCTTTATTTTCTTTAGATCCCCTGAATAGTATTTGTTCAGTATAGGAATGTCAAAATGTTCACCATTCCAAGACACTATGATGTCCGCTTGTTCTAGTATAGGCCAGAGTTTTCCGATATTTGACTGGGTAAAGCTCTTGAAAGAATCGTCCAGAGAATCATGGATGCAGACAACCGAAATATCCAAATCGGCTGGATCATTGGAGCCGACATCCTGGAAGAAATTTCTAGTTTCAAGATCAAAGGTGATAGTCCGCATGTGTTTGCAATCTAGAATCTGTTCATAAGCTTAAAGCCTCTTCAAAATCTAATTCAGAGAATCTTGAATCTTGTAAAATACGGCATTAGATTACAATAGACTCTTGATTAGTTCTTCTTCCTGGACAGTGACTTCCTGGCCTGTTTCAAGGGTTTTAATTTTGAACTTGGTGGTTTTCACTTCTTCGTCTCCAATGCAGATGACTTTGGGAATACCATATTTAACAGCCGAAGCTATCTGGTCGCCGACTTTCTTTTCGGAAAAATCAACCGTAACTCGGGTCTCATTTTGGCGCAGCTTTTGGGCCAGTTTCAAGGCATAGGAAATATTTTGTTTTCCAATTGTGCAAATATACAAATCAGCCGATGAATCAGTCTCTGAAATATTGCCATAAGTCTCCATAAGATCTCGGGCCGCCACATCGCCAGCTCCGAATCCCACAGCTGGAATTTTATCTCCGCCAAAAATTGACAGGAGATCGTCATATCGACCTCCGCCAAAAACAGAACGCTTATTGACGGGGTTCTGGTCAAATATCTCAAAGACAATCCCGGTATAATAATCAAAGCCACGCATCAAGGACTGGTCAAAACGGACATTGGTTATGCCGAGTTTCTCTAGGTTTTGAATTACATTTTGGATCTCTTTTATTCCTTCATTTTCTCCCACATTTTTTGGCAGTTGAGAAGATAATTCTTCAAGGGTTTGGGAGTTTAATAGGGAAAGTAATTTATCAGAAAGTTTCCCGTTAGCCGCACCCACAGGCGGGAGCAGTCTCCCCACTTTCGCTTGCGAAACGAAGGGAGAGCTGCTCTCGCCGAGAGGGCGCGGTGATGTAATTGTGAGATTGTCAAAAACTTCTCTGACACCTTTCTCAAAATCCTCTTTTGAGATTTTATTTTTCTTATCTATCAGTCTAGACATCTTCTTGGTAGCCTCCTCATTCAAGCCAAAAACTTCTTTGAATAGGTAATTCATCAGCTTCCTATTGTTGATTCTGATCTCAAAATCGTTCTCTTTGAGGCCATAAGCACAAACGATATCATGGGCGATACTGATGATTTCTATCTCGGCATTTATGGATTCAACGCCAAAAATATCCACATTGAGCTGCCAGTGCTCACGCAGACGGCCACGCTGGGGTTGTTCATATCGGAATAAGTTGGGTATAGAGTACCAGCGAAGAGGGAAAGACAGCTCGCGTCGCTTGGCTGATACCATTCTAGCCACAGTCGGAGTCATCTCTGGGCGGAGAGTGACTTGGCGGTCGCCTCGGTCGGTGAAAGTGTATGTCTGCTCATTGACAAGCTCTTCACCGCTTTTGGCTCTGTATAGTTCGGCTGGCTCCAGGACGGAGGCTCCGTACTCTTCATAGCCGTACTTTTCCACAGTTTTTCTCCAAATATCAAAAATCTTTCTTTCCGCGGCCATATCCGCGGGGAAAAAATCACGGACGCCCTTGTATGGCTCGGTTGATAGGACACTTTTTTTCATGAACGCATTCTAGCAGAAAACGGGATGATAGGGGAAGTATGAGGACCATGGAGGTCCGACCTCCATGGTTTTCCCAAAACTTGAAGGATTTATTGGCTATTCTTTAACACTTATTCAGAGATATTTTATCTTCTACTGTTAGGCTTTGACTATGAATGAAATACAGACAAAGAAAGAGTTAAAAGTTTTGTTTCCCATTCAAGCAAAGACAGCCATGGAAATCATTGAAGATATCCTTGTTCAGGCCGCCCATTCGCGAGCTTCAGATATTCATATTGATCCACGAATAGAGGATATTTTGATCCGTTTGCGTATTGATGGAGTGATGGAGGAAGCTGGGGTACTGTCTAAGGATTTTCATGAAGAAATGATAGCTAGGCTCAAAATCCTCTCTGGAGCACGAACAGATATTCATGCCATTCCTCAAGATGGTCGTTGGAGAGCGTGTATAGCATCTGCTTTATACAATGTCCGTGTATCATTCATGCCGACATACCACGGAGAAAATGCCGTGGTTAGACTATTGCCCGCCAGACCTCTGACAGAATTGTCATTTGCTCGGCTTGGTTTTACTCCGGAGCATGTTCAGGCTATTGATAGAGCTCTTCAGGCCACTACAGGACTGATATTGGTGGCCGGACCGACTGGTTCTGGCAAAACTACCACTCTCCATGCTTGTCTATCCATCAAGGCCAGACAACCTATATCTATCATCACTCTTGAGGATCCAATAGAGTACGAAATTGCCGGAATTAGACAAGTTCATGCTCGCGAATCAAGCGGTGTAACATTTTCAAGCGGGTTAAGAGCGGCCGTTCGCCAGGATCCGGACATCATCATGGTCGGTGAGATTCGTGATAGAGAGACTGCTCGGGTGGCAGTCCATACTGCTCTGACCGGACATCTTGTTTTGTCTACCATCCATACCGGTTCAGCCTCTGAAGTTTTGACTAGACTTGTTGATATGGGCGTTGACCGTTATCTCATTGCCGCCACTATTCGATTGATCATTGGTCAAAGACTAGTCAGGACTATATGCCGTGAGTGTTTTGGGGTTGGCTGTACTGTTTGTCGTCATAGTGGTTATGCTGGTCGGTCAATCATAGCCGAGGTTTTCTCTATTGATGAGGCTATGAAGAAGATAATCGCTGATTCTGGATCATTGTCAGCCTGCCAAGAATATGCTTCGGCACATGGTTTTCGTCCAATGTCGGAGGATGGAGCCGAAAAAGTTCAATGGGGTATAACGACTCCGGAAGAAATTATTAGAGTTTTATCTACATGAAGACAAAGAACCAGACGAACATGTGCCCCGCGCTGCCTCGCAAGGTCGCCCCGTCGAATGGCAAACCCTATTTTGGCTCGCGGGAGCGACCAAAATAGGGGTCATTCTCGGGGGCTCAAACGCATTGCGAGGCAGCGCAGGGCACATGTTCGTCGGGCTTGTGGATCTAATACTATTTTTATGAAAAAAATAAGAAATAAAAATTGGAAGCGGAGAGATGTCATACTTCTTTTGGAGCGGTTGGAATTGTGTATTTCAGCGGGAGTTACGATATCTTCTGCTTTGGAGGCCGCTCTCCAAGGTATTTCCAAGGGCCATTCTGGGTCGTTACGACAAGTCTATGCAATGGTCCAATCAGGCGGATCCTTGTCGCGGGCTCTTTCCCAATTTACAGGCATGTCTGCCACATCCGTCAGTCTCATACAGCATGGACAGAAATCTGGCTTGTTGGCCAAAGCTCTTGGCGATGCCCGTATTCTCTTGGAGCGCCAAGATGAATTGTTAAAAAGATGTATATCAGCTCTAGTCTATCCTCTGACCATCGCCTTGTTCGCTGGCATTATTACTATTGGGTTGATGCGCGGCATCATGCCACAGATCATTCCGCTGCTCAAAAGTCTAAATGTGCCCTTGCCGTTTTTGACGCGATTAGTGATGGCTGTATCGGAGGGTTTATTGTCTTACGGGTTAGTGTTTGTGATTGGTGTTCTCCTGATCGTTTTTGGAGCTTATTGGGCTTACAAAAAATATCAACATTTCAGATATCTATATCAACGCTTGCTCAAAGCAATACCGATAATCGGCAGAATCATTCAGGATTATTCTCTGGCCGTATTTTTGCGTTCTGCTGGCACTTTGGTTGAATCTGGGATGTCGGTTATTTTGGCTTATAAAAACGCTGTTCTAGTTCTGCCATTCCTGCCTTTGCGGAATATCCTGGAAAAAGGAGTCATTGATATCACCGGCGGCGGGTCTTTGAGTCGTGTTTTTTCCGACAAGACTATCCCCGGCTATATTACCCCGATCGTTTCGGCAGGAGAAGCTTCGGGCACTTTGGGTCTTTGTCTGATTCGGGCGGCCGATATTCTGGGGCGAGATATTGATCATGGATTGAAGAGATCCACCGCTCTTCTGGAACCCCTAATGATGGCGGCCATGGGGTGCATCGTGGCGGCTATAGCCATATCCATTATGTTACCAATCTATGATATTTCTAGAGTACTTAAACATTGATAGGATTGCCAACAAATCCGAACCAGGATCAGTTTGTCCGAAGAAAGGTTTTATCGTCATGGACATAATGTTGGCTTTGGCTTTATCGGCTCTTTTTGTAGCTGTGATAGCCCAGGCTTACTTGGTCGCGGGTAATATATTTGAGCGAGCTCGTGATAGGAGAGTTCTAATTGACAATTATCAATCTGGTCTTGGCGTTGTAAATCAAAATTCTTATGGAAATGATCTGATTGAAAATAATATTACTTTAGATTACCTCGTTTTCACTGCTATAAGGAGGCCCGTACTTCCAAATCTTATTGTGTCTACCGGCACACCTCTTTGTTCGGCGGATTTTAGGAATAATAAAATTATCGGCTCTTTTGAGGGCTTATTTCCTGCGATTCAACAGCCGTTAATACGGCGGATCATATTACCGATTAATCCTTCTTTACCATTGACCGATCTGGAAGTCCGAAATGGCATAGCTTATATTTCCACGGACTCGGCTACTGCCAGTGACCCAGATATCATCATTGCTGATATTCGCCATCCAGATTCACCGTCTATTCTTTCCACACTGAATACTGGCCCGGGCCTCGTTTCTCTTTCTATTGTCGGCAAAAGGATTTTTGCGGCGGCGGCTAGCACTTTGGCACAGCTTCATATCATTCGTCTAGATAGGCTGGAGTCTCCGATTTTGGAGCGAACATACCGTTTGCCACTGCCATACGCCACAGCAACACTCCCTTGGGGAAGCAGTATATTCAGCCGATTTGATCGTGTATATCTTGGTACCGAGAAGTGGGATGGTCAGGAGTTTTCTATTATTGATATTCAAAATCCGCTGGCACCGATCAAGATTGCTGGAATGGAGATCGGTAGTCGGGTCGGTGATATTTCCGTCAATAATTCTCTAGCCTATATCGCCTCGGCTCATTTCCCGCAATTAAGAGTTATAGATATTGCCGATCCATTCCGTCCGTTTTTATTGAGTTTATTGACACCTTCTGGCTGGGAAAGGCAGGAAGGGAAGGTCCTTTCTATGTTTGAGGGAGCACTTGGTTTTGGCAGGACGGTCGGCGGATTCAACATTGCCAAGGACCATGAATTGTTCAGTTGGCCCGCTCTGTCTTCAGCCAGTTTGGATGCTCCATTTTCTCTGGATATTCCAGGCGGTATTTATGGTCTTGTTATGGACAAAAACCACACTTATGTGGCTACGAGGCAGGCTGGGCGAGAATTGATGATATTCAATCGTTCTCTGGTTTCCACTTCATCGGAAATTTATTCATTACCTGCTTTCCCTCGGACTTTGACTTGCGATGGCGATCATTTGTACATCCTGGATGCGGCTATGCCCAAGATATATGAAATATTTTTTCCTTAAAATCAAAAAATATCGGCCATTGGAATATTCAAGATCAAATGGTCTGACTATCATAGAAGTGTTGATATACACCTCTTTGTTATCTATGCTTTTGTCTGGTTTTTTGTCTTATGCTTGGATTATTCAGACTGGCGATATTAGACTAATTCATAAAATTAATGATGCTTATGTTACTCCATAATCACAATCATCTCCCAAGGATTAGCAATCGTTTTAACAATCATTCCGGCGGATTTACTGCGCTGATAGCAGTTATTCTGGTATCAGCGGGCACTATGGCTTTTTCTCTGTCAACCTTGTCCGCGGCAGTCCTCTATGCCGATAGCGTTTTTCGCAAGGAAATGCGTATTCAGGTGGAGCTCAATACTCATTCTTGTCTAGACACAGCTACTGTTAGCCTGGCCAAGGATTTCTTCATGAATGGGACTACAACAATACGATCTCTGGGCTGTGAAGTTTCAGTGATCAATCCCAATCCTGATCTTTCATCTTATGATGTTGAAATTTCAGTCACTGCTGCCCTTTCTGGTATTCGGAAGTTTGGTAAAAGATCAGTCAGGATTAGTGATAATTCTATATTAGTTATTAGTCAGGATGTTTGGTGACGGTTAGTTATAATATGTTTCGCAAACTTTAATAGTATTTTGTGAGCCTGCGTGACTCGCGTCTGACGTATTGTAAGGTCTGCTCGGCTTGGAGTAACAAGATATTATCTTGTCCATATCAAAAGCCTTCGCATACCTAACAATCGTCCACGACGCTCAAACAAGTACTCGGCTCACAAAATACTATTAAAGTTTGCTCACACGATCTTATGACACATAATTCTTTTTGGTATGTAATTCCAGGTAAATATCCTCAATAGCTTTTATGGCGTCGCCGGCGGCGATATTGTTTTGGTGATAGAGACCATCGGTACAGTCGCCAGCGGCCCAAATGCCGATGGTAGATGATCGTTGATTCCTGGGATCAACAACGATCTGATTGTATTGATCCATAATGACAAATTCTTTGACAAAATCTGTATTGGGCAGAGAACCGATCTCCACGAATATTCCAGTAACAGCGAGCTCGGCGTCTTTGTTTGAACTAGAATCTGCATAGATCAGAGAAGTTACAAATTTGTCTCCTTTGATCTCTTTGGGGACAGCGTTTTTGACAGCTCTCATCTTCGGGTTGGCCAAGACTTTTTCTATGGTTGCCGGATCTGCCTTGAAGGTATTGCTACGGTTGAGCAGAGTAACGCTTTTGCAATACGATAAGAGTTGGGCGGCGCTCTCAAAGCCGGCATTGCCGCCACCGACTACCACTACATCTTGGCTGTCAAAAAGGGGGCCATCGCAGGTGGCGCAATATGTCAGGCCTTTATTTTCATATTTGGCCGCTCCGGGAATATCTAGAGACCTGCGATGACTTCCGGTCGTTACTAGAATGGTTTTGGCTTCATAGATATCTTTGTTTGTTTTGATTTTGAAAGAGGGGGCTGAACCGGAAATGTTTTGGCAGAGCTCTCCCTCGCGGATATCAACAACATTTTCAGAATAAGCCTTGAGATGAGCTTCCAGTTTTTTGGCCAGTTCAGGCCCTGATATTTTTATATCGCCGATCCAGTTTTCTATGCCGTCGGAGACAGCGCTTTGACCATTCCAGTCCTTGGTGATAAATATGGTCTTGAGTCTTTTGCGGGCGGCATAGACCCCGGCCGCCGCTCCGGCTGGGCCTCCCCCGATGATAGCTAGATCGTATTTCATAGCTCGCTCATTGTAGCATTTTTATCTATTTGCTATTATTGTATAATAAAAGATATCCTTAAGGGCCGCGAAATATTTTGAAGAAAATATGAGAATCTTAGTTGTTGGAGCGGGAATAGGCGGACTGACATTGGCGGGTTTCTTGAAAGAATCGTCAATAGAATATGATCTTATTGAAAAATCTTCCACAATCAAAAGCCAAGGCTATTCACTTTGTATATGGAACAATGGAAGAAGAATATTGGAGAAATTGGGAATAGCAGAAGCGTTTGATAAGGCTGGATGTCCTGTAAATTATTATTGTGTCCGTGACGGTAATGGAAATCTGTTGAGAAAGTATAATCTCTCAAATTTTTATTCAGAATATGGAATGGCTCACACCAATATAAGTCGTACAGTTTTGCATACTATGCTCATAGATTTGGTAGGTGAGGAAAAAATATTATTTGGAATTAATATAAAACAAATTATCCAGAGATCTAATAAAGTAAAAGTTACATTCAGTTCGGGAGAAGAAAGGGAATACGACCTTGTTGTTGGATCGGACGGTATTCATTCCGAGGTTCGTTCAAAGGTCTTTGGTCAGGGTATTGAGAAGTTTGATGACTGGAGAGTGTGGTATGCATGGGTTGATAATTCATTTAAGGATAGAAATACAATAACTGAATATATTGAACCGAATGAATTTGTCGGAATGTTTGACCTCAAAGACAAGACTCTTGCAATATTGAGTGCTCCAGTTAAGCATTCTATATGGGATGATGTGGAACATCGGAAAAACCGATTGAAAGTAGCATTTAAAGGTCAAGTGAGAATAGGTGGTTTTATTGATATGCTAGAGGATAGGGATTTCATTCCAAGCGATTTTTCTCATATCAAAATGAAAAATATAGTAAAAGGAAATGTGGTTCTTGTCGGTGATGCCGCTCATGGCTTCGAACCTCATGCTGGACTTGGTGCTTCCATGGCAATGGAGGATGGGTATGTCTTAGCAGGAGAGCTTATGAAGGTAGGTGATATATACTCGCTCAAAGTGGCTTTGCGAGCCTATCAAGATAAAAGGAAAAAAAGAGTGAGGATTGCTCGTAATCTGACAAACAGAATGCGTGGATGGGCTTTTGTAAAATCAAGAATCTTGAGAAAGATTATCAATGCTTGGATGCCCTTCTTTCCTGTTTCATTTCTTCTCAATAAATATCATAGACTGCTTAGGGAGGAGATTTGATAAAGAAAGAGGGTGTAGTTTATGTTTTCTTTTTATTTCAACCTAGACCTACGCAAGAATGCCGGAATAGCGCCCCAGTCATCCTCATCATGCTCTGGCTTGGGAGTGTCTTTTTTGATATCTGTTTTTCCTAATTCTTCTTTGTGGTCGCGTTTGATGTCTGGAGCTGGGTTGTAGATCTTGTTTTTGTCGGCGTTTTTGAGGAGGGAAGCGATAGTTTGGTCGACTGATATTGGTGAAGGTTTGGTCGCTGACAGGGCTGTCTCGGGGAAACCGGTTGCGATAACAGTGATCTGGACTTCGTTTTTCTTGAGCTTGTCGTCACGGACAGCTCCGAAGATGATTTTGGCTTCTGGGTCTATGAATTCAGTAATGACTCGAGCGGCGTCTTGGATTTCAAACATCGTTAGGTCTTCGCCGCCGGCTATGGAGAATAGGACACCCTTGGCTCCGGCGATTGAAACATCCAAAAGTGGCGAATTGATGGCGGCCTTGGCGGCTTCAATGGCCCGATTTTCGCCAGAAGCCGAACCTATACCCATCAGGGCTGAACCGGCATTTTCCATGACGGTCCGAATATCTGCAAAGTCTATATTGATGATACCAGAAGTAGTGATGAGGTCGGATATTCCTTCTACGGCATGGCGCAAGATTTCGTCGCACATGGCAAAGGCATTCTTGACGGTAGTGGCTTTGTCTATAGCAGAAAGGAGGCGGTCGTTTGGAACAACAATTATAGCGTCTACTTCTTTGCGCAAGTCTTCCAGGCCGGCATCGGCAATCCGACTGCGTTGGCGTCCTTCAAAAAAGAAAGGTTTGGTGACGACAGCAACAGTCAGACAACCAAGCTCTTTGGCGGTGCGGGCCACGATAGGGCTTGCTCCAGTGCCCGTACCGCCGCCGAGGCCGCAAGCCACAAATACCATATCGGCGCCCTTGATAGCTTCTTGGATCTCATCATGAGTCTCTTCCACGGCTCGACGGCCGAGATCAGAATTCATCCCAGTACCTAGGCCCCGAGTGATATTCTTGCCTATATGAACGCGTTTTTTGGCTAGAGAACGATGGAGGTCTTGAGAATCGGTATTTATAGCTATGAAGTCTACTCCTCGGACTTTTGAGGCAATCATGTGGTTGATGGCATTGCAACCAGACCCGCCGACACCAAGAACCTTGATTCGGGCAAAAGCTTCAATTTCTGGAGTAATTTGGGGCATTTTTTGTTTTCTTATTAGTTACCATTCAAAGCCAAAAGATTAATACCTACATTATCATGAGGATATTTCTTAAGCAAATTGCGTAGATGATAGTTGAGCATGGGGTTATAGGGTAGACTATATGAAGAATATTTTCAATCATAAATGTCATGTTTTCCTACAAGGTGAAAGTGTGCAGTGGAAGAGGAAGTCACTCTTATCATGGCAAAAACTGTTTGAAGAATCTGGTCAGAGCCTTCCAGCTTTTTTTGAGGAATTGAACCGAGGTATCTATTTCCAGGCCTTCTTCGGCATGAATACCCCAGACACAAAGACCATAAGCCACAGCCCAGACAGTATCGCGAGAAGAAGGTTTGCCTTCCGTCATGCCGATAGATCCGATCCGGGCTGGCAGGCGCAGATCTGCTCCAGCCAATGTCTCTATGGCATTCAATCCAGCGCCGGCGCCCGTCAAGACGATCCCTGCTGGCAGGAGACCATTTCGGCCGATTTTCTTGAGATGAGCTTCTATAAGCTCAAAAACATCTGACATTCGGGCAGAAACGATCTCTTCTAGTTTTTTGCGTGGATAAGAACTGCCGGTGATAGCTCCGATCTTGATCTGTTCGGCTTCTTCCAGGGGCACTTTGAGGCCCAAAGCTATGTCGTTGGTAATGTCCGTGGAACCGATAGAAAAAACTTCCAAGGAAGTGGGAATATTGTTTTCAAAAACGGCTATGGAAACTGTTTCAGCTCCGATATTGGCCAGGACACAACCGGCTATCTTTTGAGTTTTTGATAGGGTCACAAAACCGGCGGCCACAGGAGAAACCATTATATCTTCCACTTCTATGCCGGTTTCATTGACAGCCTGAACTAGATCCGTCACATGATGATCAAGACAGGTCATAAATAAAGTTTTTAATTCAACCTTGTTGCCGATCATCCCTTCTGGCATTCCTAGAGCTGGAATACCATCTATCTTGTACAAGAGAGGTATATCATAGACAATCCGTCGATTGGCTATGGCCTGGCGAGGAATATCCCGCTCGTTTTGTTCTCGCAATTTCTTCAGATCAAGGGCCGTGATCTCGGCATCGGCTCGCGAGGTCATAATGGAGCTTGTTACGGTTATTCCAGAAAGACCAATCCCTCCTACTCCCACAAAGGCTTTTTTGATCTTTACTCCGGCTTTTTCTTGGGCATTGTTTATGGCAGATCTTATGCTCTCGGCGGCGTCGCGGATATTGGTGATATATCCATGTCGTAGACCGCGAGACTCGGCTATGCCAAGACCAATGATCTTGGGTAGACCCTTTTCGGTTTTACTTCTCGCATCCGCGATGACTACTTTGACATGCTTGGTGCCGACATCTATACCGGTAATGATTGAACGGGACATGTGAAGATTTGAAAAGTTAAAAGTTGAAGGTGAAAAGTGCTCATAATCCAATAAAATCAGATAGAAAACTTTTTGCGCAAATTAACCTCTATGTTCTCCATTGTACTGCCATGGTCGTATCCTTTCAAATGTGTACAGCCGTGAATGAATAAAAAGGCTATGAAGTTGTCATATGATCGAGCAAATTTTCTGGCCTCTTTCCTAGCTTCGCTTAAGCACAAATATATTTCCCCCTGATTGTTTGATATGGGGAAACTCAAAATATCGGTTGGATGATCTTTGCCACGGTAGATCTTGTTGAGCTTGGATATTCGCGAAGAAGGAATGAAAACAAGATTGAGATTATAATCATCACCCAAGGTTAGTTTTTTTATTTCTTGAAATTTGATCTTGGGTATGACGGACCTTGTTTGATTGGCGACAGTGAGCATCTTTAGATTGTGAACAGGCTCTTACTTTCCGCCACGGGTTTTCTTGACCGGCGCCTTGCCAAGTTTGACCAATTCTGCCATGGCGGCCCGACGGGAAATACCTTTGAGAGCTCTTTGTTTGACCTTGAAAGCTGATTGGACCCGACTATTGAATCGCAAACCTCGAACACGAGGTAGAATCCCAGCTCCCTGGACTTTGCGGCTGAAACGACGGATCAGGCTGATGCCATTCTCTCCAGAATTTTTGGTTACCTCAACATTTATCATAAGACGCATCGTAACACGGCTTTGAATATGGAGCAAATAAAGTATCGTGAATTCGCACACTAATTATTAGATCCTGGCAAACATTCTTTTTCCTCTCCGCAAGGTCGCCCCGTCGAATGGCAAGCCCTACTTCCCAAAATACTTTTTCTCGGCCTTTTTCATGTAGTTGGGGAGGTCGGCCAATGGGACGATGTCTTGGGAGTAGGTGTCGGTTCGGCGGACTATGGCGGTTCGCTCTACCGCTTCTTTCTTGCCGATCACTATGACATAGGGTGTATGGAGTTTGTCCATTGAAGAAACTTGGGCCCCTAGGCGGTCTTTGGCCAGAGAAAAATGGAGAGGGATCTTGACCTGGCGTAGACTCTCTATGACCTTCAGAGAAAGTAGTTTTGATTCCATGCCTAGCTGAACAAAAGCGGCAATCGGTCTTTTGACTTTGCCTATAGGTTTGCGTAGTCCTGTCACACGTCCCTTTATAAGTATGGATAATCCCACCCCGGAAATATCTCGTTTGATCCCGACATGTTTCCCCAAATTATTCCAACTCACTCCCAAAGCCAAAATCCGAGAATCTTTTGACTTCTTATTAGCCGGGTCGGTATTGACGATGGTGAATATGGTTTCGGAGCAATAAGAACGATTGCCTATTAGACTATTATTGATAATGTACGGTATTTTTAGAGTTTCCAAATATTCAAGGACTTCTTCTAGATGTCTGCGACTGGCTTCCGGCAGGAAATCCATGGACCTGGGAGCTAGCTTATTGAGCTCAAGGCAGGATTCTTCGGAGGAAGACAACAGCTTGAAAGGATCGCGCTTGAAGAGTTGGCGGCATTCGGGGGACATGGTATTGATGTTTTTGCGATAGTAAGCCGAGAGCTCCCTAGCAAAACGGGCCATGGAGTCCTTGTCTCCCAATGAATTGATCTCCACAGCGATATGACGATATCCTTCTTCGGCCAAGATCGCTCGCGAAGTCTGAATGAGCAAGGCTTCAGCTATACTTCCAGATACTCCTATGATTTCCAAATCGGCATAACGGCGATCTTCGGTCTTCTTGGTCGAACCACGGCCAGGATCTTTGAGGTAGAGCATGACCGGTTGGGGCAAGCTGTCCATATTTCTTTCGCTATAGGCCCGGATGAGAGCGATCTTTTCTTCGACATGTAGGGGCAAATGGCTATGAAGTTCTGTTTGATCGTCCACATAATCTGCTTCAACAAAACCTCGGGCTATTTCCAGATCGGTCTTGGATATCACGGGGCTTTTTATGGGCATGAATCCGTAATAAACGGCAGTTTCGCCAATCTTGTCCAGATGCTCACGGGAGACAAATCGGGAATCTCCTTTTTTATTGCGGAGATTAGCGTGAATTATTTTTGTCATGATATTTTCCTGGCAAAAGATCAATGTTCTCAAAAGGCAAGAGGCGCAGCAAAGGTCTGCCGACAATGAGATCTCTGTCCAATGGTCCCCAGACCCGAGAGTCCGAACTCTGGGTCCTGTTGTCACCCATCACAAAGTATTCGGTTGGTCCCAGGCTTACGGCGATATTGTCATGAGATCGATGAGAATTTGTTATGTAGGGTTCTTCAAGCGACAACGTAGAGGAGGCGTGATTGTCTCCGGATAATATGCTCACAAAGCCATCATTGACTGTTAGGGTTTCCCCGGGCAGACCAATAATCCGTTTGATATAGTAGACGCGAGGGTTATTGGGGTAAGCGAAGACCACAACATCTCCGCGTGAAGGCGAGGCAAAACGGTATGTCAGACGATCCACGATCAAAAATTGGCCGGTGGAAAATGTCGGATCCATGGATGCTCCATTGACAACGAATGGTTCGGCGATGAAAAATCGGATTGGCAGAGAAATGAGCACGGCAATGACAATGACCCGTGTCCACTCGCCGAGGCTATGTAATATTGGGTGCTTTATCTTCTCAAAAGAGCTTGCAGAATCGGCAGATCCGCCATCAGTAGTCCGTATAGGATCCATAGTGGGAGCATTGTATCGGAATCCTCGGTTATTTACAAATTTATATCTTGCAGTGTAAACTATTCTCATGTCTTACATTATCGCTGGATTGGGCAACCCAGGAGAAGAATATGACGGCACTCGCCACAATACTGGCAGGATGATTTTGCTTGAAATAATCAAAAAAGAATCAGGAGATCTTTTCTATGACAAAAAATTTAATTCCATGGTTGGCGAGCTGAAAATAGCAAAAGAAAAGATAAGATTGATAGCTCCGGAAACATTCATGAACAAATCCGGTATAGCCATATCCAAAATAGTCAAAAGCATCAAAGCGGCAGAAAAATTGATCGTTATTTATGATGATTTTCAACTTCCTTTGGGGCGAATGAAAATATCATTCAATCGTAGTTCGGGTGGGCACAATGGTCTCCAGTCTATTATCAAGTCTCTCAAAACCGGAGCTTTCATCCGTATCCGGATAGGCACCGCTCCGGCCAATGCCAAAGGATTGGCAAAAGTTCCTCACGGTGATAACAAGATAGAAAAGTTCATTCTCGGCAAATACAAAGATGAAGAGTTGAAGATTCTCAAAAAAGTAGGGAAATCGGCGGCCGAGGCAGTGGTTATGATCATCAAAGACGGCAGAGAAAAAGCCATGAGCGTTTTTAATGTTACATAGGTCCGACCTCTGCAAGGCCTCGCCTCGCTGAAACCTCGTTACTTCTTCTCTGCACCATATGACAACGCCATCTTTTGGTCTTTGGGATCAAAGAGAGTGATCTTGAATGGGTAGGTTTTGCCCAATTCAAGGGCCGATCGGAGTTTTTCTTCGGAACCAAATTCTGAAATATGAACCAATCCCGCTACTCCTTCCTCTACCGAAGCCAGAGCTCCGTGTTTGTTAAATTTGATGATTACACCCGTAACAAGGCTGTCTTTTTTGTATTTTTTGGCGGCTTCCACCCAGGGGTTGGCTTTGAGCTGTTTGAGAGATAGAGAGATCTTGCCGTCTTTGATCTCTATGATTTTGGCTCGGATATTTTGGCCAACTTTGAGAAAATTGCGTGGATCGTCCACCAGACCCCAATCTATTTCGGATATATGGACTAGGCCCTCCAGTCCCTCTTCTAGTTTGACAAAGACTCCAAAATCAACCACTCCGGTCACAACCCCTTCCACTTCGTCGCCTATTTCGTATTTGCTGACGATCTTTTCTTTTTCTTTGTGCTCGGAGCCCTTTTCCGAGAATATTAGTTTGCCTTCTTTGGGATCAGCGGCGATGATGGATACGGATAGACGGGTGCCGACAAGTTTTTTGAGCTCTTCCAGGATCTTGTCTTTGTCTCCGTCAGTTACCCGCGGATAATGTTCGGCCTTGAGTTGTGAGGCTGGTAGGAAACCGACGATCCCTTGCCATTCTACGAGTAAGCCACCCTTATTGGCTTCTTTGACCAAGAGGTCAAGAGTTTTCTTTTCCTTGATAGCTGTTTCGGCTTCGCTCCAGATCAGAGCCTGGCGGGCCTCTTTCAGAGACAATTCGTAATAACCTTCTTTGTGGGCATTGTCTACGATCTTTGCGGCCACCATGTCGCCAATATTGATCTTTTTGATGACATCACGGGCAACGATAAATTCACGGCCATAAATGATACCGGTCCCAAATGGCGGCAGGTCAATAAAAACCGAGGACTTCTCTACGGCAATCACCGGACCCTCCACCAGATCTCCGATCTGCGGCGGATCCTTCATGATATTCAGAAAAGGAGCCATAGCGCCAGTCTTTTCGGCGATAACTTTGACATCTGTCTTTTTTTCGCTTGAGTGAATAGTCTTTTTCTTTTCAGTTTCCTCTCCTAGATATGCTTTTAGTTCAGTTGACACAGGATCGGTTTCTTCAGTTTTTTGTTTCTTTGAACTTGACAGGGTTTCTCTTATTTTTTTGAACATGAATGAATCGCGCTCCGCTTTTTATTTGATAATAAAGATAAGTGCGGGATGACGCGAACTTTGTGGTAAACGAACGGCAACAAAACTCTACATATTCAATCTATCACGATGATTTTGATATGTCTATTATCACCTCCTTTTCATCTGTCAGCCGCCTCCGCAGGCGAGAGCCAGTCTCCCGACTTTTGCGGAGCAAAACGAAGGGAGAGCTGGTCTCGCCGAGAGGGGTCGGGTCAGCGATAGGTGGTATAGTTTAAAAAACTGTTGTAGGACCCTGGATTCCCGCTTTCGCGGGAATGACAAGGTATGGTAATGTATAACTATGATCATCACCTATCTTGGCGGATCATTTGTCAAAATCCAGTTCGGAGAGATTGTTCTGGCCTTTGATCCCATATCCAAAGATTCAAGCTTGAAGTCTTCAAAATTTGGAGCTGACATCGTCCTTTCCAGCCTCAATCATTCCGACATGAATGGCGTGGACACTGTTTCTTTTGGCGACAAAAAGCCGTTTGTCATTTCCGGACCTGGGGAATATGAGATACGGAGCGTATTCATCACTGGATTTTCTTCCACTTCAAGATACAAAGCCGAAGAGCGAATCAATACAATATACATGGTGGCCTTGGAGGGCATGCGTATTTGCCACCTAGGAGCTCTATCTACTCCCGACTTGCCCAAAGAAGCCGAGGAAGCCATTGACGATGTGGACATTCTTTTTATTCCCATTGGTGGACAAGGGATACTAGATCCTTCGGCCGCTTACAAACTGGCCATAACTATAAATCCCAAGATCATTATTCCGATCCATTATGGCGACGGGATGGGCAAAGACGCCCTGAAGATCTTCCTCAAAGAAGCCGGCGAAAATCCCGATCCTGTGTTAAAATTAACCCTAAAGAAAAAGGATTTGGAAGGCAAAGATTCCCAAGTGATTGTTCTCCAAAGAGAATGAATTTTGTTTTTTTATGGCTTCAATAACTTCACACATAGAACGCTTGCGAGACAAGCCTCACCATATTCGCAAGAGGATCGCTTTTTGGTCTTCTTTTACGGTAACAGCCATCATCGCCATATTTTGGCTGGCTTCATTCTCTATTGGTGGTGGTTCCGGAGCGACGGCAGTGATAGGGACCTCCCGCAAAGCACAATCTCCCACCCAGTCTCTGGTCGCTGGGGCTGGAATACTATTTGACGACATAAAGCACCTAATATTTGGCTCCCGAAAAGTAGAGTACAATGAGATTCAAGTCAGTCCCGGGAAATAAATATCATGGCCAAGAAATCTGATTCACTGGAACCAAAAATCCCCAATAAACCACCACATATAGGTATTGTGGCTCGGAATATTAGCACCGAGATGCGCGAGTCTTTTCTTGACTACGCCATGTCCGTGATCACCGATCGGGCTCTTCCCGATGTTCGTGATGGACTCAAGCCCGTACACCGTCGTATTCTCTTCGCCATGCACGAAAAAGGCTTGACTTTTTCCGCCAAATTCCGCAAATCGGCCGTGGTCGTCGGAGATGTCCTCGGTAGCTATCATCCTCATGGAGATGCCGCTGTATACGAGTCTATGGTAAGGATGGCCCAGGATTTCTCCATGAGATATCCCCTGGTCTATGGTCAAGGCAATTTTGGCAACATAGACGGCGATCCAGCCGCGGCCATGCGTTATACCGAAGCCAAAATGTCTCGTCTTTCGGCCGAACTTCTCGGTGATATAGACAAGAACACTGTTGATTTTCGGCCAAACTATGATGGCACTCGGACCGAACCGACAGTTATGCCCACAGCCGTGCCAAATCTTCTCTTGAATGGAACTCTGGGTATTGCCGTCGGTATGGCTACTAATATCGCTCCTCACAATCTTGGCGAAATCATAAATGCCACCTTGCATCTAGTAGACGAACCAACCGCCACCACCGAAGATCTTCTCCAATTTGTCAAAGGACCAGATTTCCCGACTGGGGCAGTGATGTATGGAGAAAAAGACATTCACCACGCCTATGCCACTGGTCGCGGCGGTATATCGGTCCGTGGTGAAGCCGAGATAGTGGAGGACAAGAAGGGTTCGGTCCAGATCATCATCACTTCCATCCCCTATATGGTCAACAAGACAGATCTGATTATCAAGATAGCCGATCTGGTTCGGGAAAAAGTGATAGAGGGGGTCAGGGGTCTGCGAGATGAGTCCGACAAGGATATGAGGATAGTCATAGAGCTCAAGCAGGGATCTTATCCCGAGAAAGTTTTGAATCTCCTGTACAAACACACTCGTTTGGAAGACGCCTTCCATGTCAATATGGTGGCTCTGGTTGACGGCGTCCCCCACACTCTCTCCCTCAAGTCTATTTTGGAAGAATTTATCAAACACCGGATAGCGGTGGTCCGACGCAAATCCCAATTTGAGCTAACTAGAGCCGAAGATCGCGAACATATCCTGATCGGTCTCAAAAAAGCTCTTGACCACATAGACGAAATCATCAGTCTCATTCGTGGTTCGGTGGATGCTATTTCTGCTCATGCCAACCTGATAAAAAAGTTCAAATTTAGCGACAAACAAGCCACGGCCATATTGGAGATGAGATTGGCAAAACTAGCCGGATTGGAACGCAAGAAAGTCCTGGAAGAACTATCCGAAATCCAAGCCTTGATTGCCGAGCTCAAAAGCATTCTGGCTAGCGAAAAGAGAGTCAGAACTATCATCAAAGACGAACTTACCGCTATATCTGCTAAATATGGAGACGATCGTCGGACCAAACTTGTCAAACACGGTATCAAAGAGTTTAGCGCTGAAGATCTCATTCCTGATCAGGAGTCCGTATTGGTCTTCACCAAGGGCGGATATATAAAACGGACTGATCCATCCGAATACCGCAGACAAAAGCGTGGCGGCGTCGGGGTGGTAGATCTTGATACCAAAGAAGAAGACTTTATCACCCATCTGGTCTATGCCACCACTCACAATGATCTTCTGTTCTTCACCGATCGTGGCAAGGCTTATCAGATCAAGATGTACGATATACCCGAAGCTCGTAGAGCCACCAAAGGCAAGTCGGTGATGAATTTCCTACCCTTGTCCGAGGGTGAACAGGTCACATCAATCTTGCCTATGCCCAGAGACAAAAAGGCGGCTGAAGGAATGTCACTGTTCATGGTTACTCGGGCGGGTACCGGCAAGAAGTCCGCGGCTTCCCATTTTCGGGATGTTCGCCGTTCGGGCTTGATCGCCATCACCTTGGAGTCTGGCGATGAATTGATCTCGGTGTCATTCGCTTCCCTTGGCGACGATGTGGTTATTGCCACCAAGGAAGGCCAGTCTATTCATTTCAAGGAAAGTGATGTTAGGCAAATGGGCAGGAATGCCGCCGGAGTCAGGGTCATAAAGCTCTCAAAAGGCGATCAGGTCATATCAGCGGATATTGTTTCCAAGGAAGCCAAGAATCCGTCCTTGTTCGTGATGGGCGCAAATGGTTATGGCAAAAAAACCAAACTGTCCGAATACAAAATCCAAAAACGCGGCGGATCGGGCATATTGACCATGAATGTCACGACCAAGACCGGTTCATTGATGGCGGCCAAGGTTGTTACTGATGAAGATCAGGAAGTGGTGGCTATGTCCAAAAAGAGCCAGGTCATCCGCGTTGACATAAAGGAGATACCAAGCTTGGGTCGCTCTACCCAGGGCGTCCGGATCATGAAATTGCGTGAAGGTGATTCTCTGGCGACATTGATATTTTTGTAATGTCTCGCCTTGCCTGCTATCAAACCTCCGCCCTCCGCCGATCATCTCCTTCACAAACCCTGATTCTTTAGCAATACGCGAGTTGTATACAGGATATAATCTTTATTTTTTTAAAAATCGGGTTTGCGAAGGAGATGATTCGGCTTTGGGCGTTGTTTGCGGACAGGCAAGGCGAGACATTGAAAAACAATTCTGTCCCCACAATATCTCTCCTTCCCATCCATTTCTTGTTATAATGAGGGAATGTTCTCCGAACCGGCCGCCAATATCGCCAAGCTTGGTCTAGTTGAAGGCATGAAGGTCGTTGACCTTGGGGCCGGTTCTGGTTTTTATAGCATAGAATCTGGCCGAAGGGTTGGAGCCAGCGGTCGTGTTTATGCCATAGATATCCAAAAAGATCTTTTGGAGAGATTGCGTTCTATTTCTTCCGCCCAAGGTATTCGTAACATAGAGGTCATAGTTGGAGATCTGGAGAAGATCGGCGGGACGAAGTTGCGCGAATCCATGGCCGACAGGGTGATAGCTTCCAACATTCTTTTTCAGATTGAAATCTCAAAAAGAGATGATTTTGTCCTGGAAATTAAGCGAGTTTTGAAAACTGGAGGCAAGGTCCTGGTGGTAGACTGGGAACCAGGCGGTTCTATGTCCCCGAAAAATAGTATTTCTTCGGCTGAAACCAGAATTCTTTTTGAGAAGAACGGCTTCGTCTGGGAACAGTCATTTCCAGCCGGTGATCACCACTATGGTCTGATATTAAGCCGATAATTCCAGCCTATATCATATGAGTAAATTTCAAATCATAACCTTGTCCATATTTATACTTTTTATTATCGCCGGGGTGACGGCTTTTGCCACCTACAAAGGTTCGGGAAGCGGGGAGACTTTGCCGCCAATAACAATCTGGGGGACATTTCCTTCTGATATTTTTGAACAATACGCGGCTATGGTGAGCAATGCTTCCACTCAAAAATTCACCGTCTCATACACGGAGAAACGCCCCGAGCAATTCTCGCGAGACTTCATATCGGTTTTGGCCCGCGGCAGAGGACCGGACGCCATTCTTATAACGGCTGATATGTTTCTGCCCCACACTGACAAGATTTACCCCATACCTTATGAATTAATATCCCAACGGGACTTTCGTGATACTTATATTCAAGAAGGGGAAATATATCTCTTCCCGGATGGTCTTATGGCTTTGCCATTTACCATTGATCCCTTGATCATGTTCTGGAATAGAGATACTTTTGATTCTGCCGGCATCGCTACTTATCCGCGCTATTGGGATGAGTTTGATTCTCTGGTTGCCAAACTGACAACCAAAGATACAAATGGCAATATTCGCAAGTCGGCTTTGGCTATGGGCGAGTTTTCCAATATTACCAATGCCCGTGAATTGCTTGGATCTCTATTCTTGCAGGCAGGCAACCCTATAGTCTCTAGAACTAACAATGGTTTTTCCATCACCTTGTTTGGCACCCAGAATCCAAGCTTGTCTTCACCTCTCCAATTTTTCGTCCGCTTTGCCGATCCTTCCAATGAAGATTATTCCTGGAATAGGGGATTGCCACAGTCCAAATCAGCCTTTTTGGGCGGCACATTGGCTATCTATTTTGGTTTTGCTTCGGAGCTCGGTGATATTCACGACAAAAATCCCAACCTGAACTTTGACGCGGCTCTTTTGCCACAGCTACGGACAGGCGGACAAAAAGCCACTTACGGCAAAATGTACGGCTTATCAATTGTTCGAGCTTCGCCCAATCAATCCGCTACTTACGAAGTCATTAAGGCCTTGACTTTGCCCGAGAATATAGCGGAACTTTCCAGGACCATGTATTTGCCGACAGTCCGTCGCGACCTCATAACTCAAGGCTCTTCGGATTCGTATATATCCATATTCAACCAGGCGGCCTTAGTGGCTCGAACCTGGCCAGATACCGATCCGGCTGATTCGCGACAAGTCTTCACAACTTTGGTTGAGTCTCTGACTAGCGGTCGTCGCAGTATCACCCAAGCCTTGAATGATGCCCAGGATCAATATAGTTCGCTATTACAGCAGGCTCTAGAAGAATAAGACAATATCATGAAAACTCCCCCCTACTTCCTAATTCCCACTTCCTTATTCGCACTTATGGTTTTTTCTCTGATCATAAATGTCTCTTCAGTCAATGCCCAACCCGCTCCTTCTATCAATATTAGCGAAACAGACAGTCAGGGCAGAGGAATCTTCAAATTTATCGTTTGCGATGGTCCGGCGGGAGCCAACAAACCTTCCAGTCCAGATTATGATCCAAAATATGTTCCATGTGATTTCAAGGGACTGATGCTACAAGTTCAGCATATTTTGAATATCATGATGGTGGGCGGTGTTTTCGCGGCCATATTTGGCTTTTCATGGGCAGGGTATTTATATATCACCGGCAAGCCCGCAAATATCTCAAAAGCCACGAGTATGTTCCCAAAGATCGGTCTCGGGTTTATACTTATGCTGTCAGCCTGGTTTATCGTCTATCAGCTTCTTTCATGGCTTACGGACAATCAAGGCTTCAAATTCTTGCTCGGCTCCTAGGATTTTGTATTTCATTTTAACATCATGAAAACCCCCCCATACTTCCTACCTCCTTATTCCTACTTCCTACTCGTCTTAACAATTGGAACATTTCTTGTTTCTGTACCATCAATCTCATATGCCCAAAATCCTCCAGCAAATAACACGACCGTAGGTGGGCCGGCTGGTAATTCAGTAAATCCAAGTTCCGCGGGCGGCACTGCCGGCAATGGCAAGATAATCCCTTTGCAGAACCCATTGAGCAAAAATCTAGGTTCAATAGGGGCTTTGATAGAAAAGTTTCTAGAAATATTCAGCTACATTGTGATCATTTTTGCCGTTCTTCTGATAGTCTGGGTTGGTTTGAGATTTATTCTCTCTCGCGGCAATCCAGCTGAATTGAAAAAGAACGGAATATGGTTGTCGTGGATCGTGGCTGGAGTGGCTATAGTTTTGGGGGCGAGACTGATGGTGTCTATCATCATCAGCACTTTGGAGTCTACAGGTACGGTTAATAAGGGAGTGACGGATAGTGCTAGGAATGCCTTGGAGGGTAGATAGTTACTGGTAACTGGTTGCTGGTTACTAGTAACTAGTTATAATTATAAAAACAACATGACATACAAAACAAAAATCATTTCCGCTAGCATGTTCGCCATATTCGCGCCATTTGTGGTTTTGGCGGCGGATAAGGATCTCAAGTATTTGATCAATCAGATCATTGATTATCTGAACCAGGTCCTATTCTTGTTGATGGGCTTGGCGGTGATCATGTTCGTCTGGTATATTATTCAGTATTTCATCCGGCCGAATGATAGCGCCGAGGGCAGGAAACAGGCGGGTCTATATCTGATGTATAGTCTGATAGGTTTCTTCGTGATCCTTTCATTCTGGGGCATCGTCAACATTCTTCGCAATACATTTGGGGACAATCTCGGCAACCAAGCCAATAGGCCTTCTTCCTGGACGGACTTTGGTAACCTTTTTCCTCCTTCTTCTTCAAATCCAAATTCAGGAAGTAATCCTGGGAGATAAGCGGTGGTATCCTCGCGTGCATTTCTTGTTATTTCCAGAGTTTTACAAAAGGCCTTTCTATTCTCATATCCACAGTTGGGCCTTTCCAGCCATTTGCGGATGAGATAGAATGAGGGGGTTAATTATTATTTATTAGTTTCATCATCACTATGAAGAAAATTATTACCTATGTAGTATGTTTAGTTGTGGCTTTTGTGTTTGCGCAAGGATTAGCGGTTCAGAGTTATGCTTCAAATCATACCATACCGCCCCCTGGTCCAGACTATAATGTAAACGCTTTTACAACTAATACCGCCGCAATTTCAAACCAATTTTCTAGGATTGGTAATTTTGTGGTGTATGTTTTGATTTCTGTTGCTGTCATCTGGATTGTTTACAGCGTTGTTAGATATCTGATAATTGGAGGCTCCGATGCCGCGGCGCGCCAAGAAGCCGGACAAAAGATTCTTTGGGGTATTGTTGGTTTGTTTATCATTCTTTCCATTTGGGGGCTTGTGCGAATCTTGACAACCACATTCAACACTGGTTCCAATAGGGCTCCTGCTGGAGATTTTCCTTTAATTGACATTCAGACTCCGAGATAATAATTCTCCGGTTCTCTATGTTGTATTATGACTCTAGCCTCTATAGCAAACGCCGCATCAGGACCTGAATCGTTCGGGCAGGCTAT
Source organism: Candidatus Taylorbacteria bacterium RIFCSPHIGHO2_02_FULL_44_12 (assembly GCA_001822575.1). Classification (GTDB taxonomy): domain Bacteria; phylum Patescibacteriota; class Minisyncoccia; order Phycocordibacterales; family PALSA-1337; genus C7867-002. The sequence continues at coordinate 13,667 of MHRM01000012.1, read as the reverse complement.
ACAGCCTATAGTATCAAATATAATTACTCCGATCGTCGGACTTATGTTCGCAGTCGGAGTGGTTGTTTTTGCTTATGGGATTTTTGAAATGATCTGGAAAGGGGGAGACCCAGCGGCTCGCGAACAGGGCCGCAATCATATGTTGGGAGGGATCATCGGGATGTTCATCATGATCTCGGCCTGGGGCATTATTTATCTGGTGTCAAATACACTCAAGGGGATTTGAATCCCTTGCCAAAAATCCCCCCTCTTGATACCTCGCTTCGCTCGGCATCAATCCACCCCTTTTTCAAAGGGGGATTCGACTACGGGGGATTTTTTGATTTGCTATTTGGCGAAAAGGCAGAGAAATGGGTTTTATAAAAAAAGAGACAATGGACATCCGTGTCCACTGCCTCATGCACTGTGCTACTATTCTATGCTCCGCGTTCTTCTCAATACCTTTTTGTGACCCAATACTCAATTGTCCCCAGAGAGACCGAGGAATTGGGGATCACTCGCCATTGCATGGAGTTGACCTCCGGCAACTCCACAGCCTTGGCTTCAGGGGAATTTAATGGAGGCATGGGTGGATATTCCACTCCATTCACCTTGATCTGCCACCACACGCCAGGTGTAAGGAGCCTGGAGTCCAATCTTTCGTCTCCTCGGCTTTTGTCAACGGTGATTTCCTGCGACCATTGACCACTGACAACCATAATGTTGGTGATGCGGAGCCAGTTCTTGCTTGTGTAATTGGCAGATGTTCGTGTCTGGCGGGGGCTTGTGCCTGTCTCCGCGAACATCGGCTTTGATGGGTCTTTTAGCCAGAGGCCGAGGACCCAGACAGATAGGATTCCAAACACCAACACCAACATAACCCATCCACCCAATTTGATTTTTGTCATGACCCGCCCCCTTTTTGATTTAGCTGCGCGGTGAAGTTGGCTATGTTGATGGCTCCGGATACGCCAGCGCTATCTATCAAGACAGACCGTCCTTCTTGGATCTGGTGTTGTCTCTGAATCATCTGAAGACAGTCATCCAGTCCGTATTTCCCCCTTGTCTTTGGATCAAGTTCAAATGCGTCCCAAAGCTCTTTAGCCGCTAAACGCATTGTCGCATAGTCCAATAGATCGGACTGGCGTTGTTGTAACTCTATTTCCCGATTCAACGCTCCTTTGACTAAATCACTGGGAGCGTTCAAGACAATCTGTATTTTGAATAGATCTATCCCGAATGAGGAATGATCAAGAATGCTTCTCCTGACAAAATCACCGACTGCCTCACCCCCTTCTTGGACAAGATATAACCAAGATTTATCCTTACACTCGCTTCTGACTCTGTTTTCGACTATGTCGTCCAGTTGTGCCCAGATTTTCTCTGGAGATGATCCGGAATCAACATAGTCCTGAAGGTCGGCGAGATCTGGTCTCCATGAAACCGAAACAATCCCTTCTAATTGTACTGTTCCATTGCCATCTTGATCTGTGCCCTTGCATGTAATCTTCACAGGGAAGTCCTTATCCTGATTCGTTATGTCTATGGGAATGGCTCCTATGTAAAAAGGGAAATAATCCATGAGAATGGTAATTCCACCAACCACATAACCATTACCATCTCTTCCTTTTATTGGAACGCCATTTCTGGTCAGAAGTCCGGCGATCCGTGGTTTATCTGGCGAGAATTTCGTTAGTCCGAACTTCAGGATCAGCATTCCTATGACGAATACTATGATCCCCAAGAATTTTCCTAGCAGAGCCAGCAGAATACCAACTCCTCCCAAGACGATTATTACCCAGATGATTGTAATGCTTACTGGGTTTCCAAACGGCTTTAGTCTGGGTGACTCCGTTGCGTCTCTATTCATATTCGTTCCATTCACTTTTTATCTTTCTTTTTGCGAACAACCCTTACGGAGAAGTTCTGGTTTACGAAATCAACGAGGCCTGGCCTATATGATACATAGGTCCGACCTCTGTAACTCAAATTATCTGTCAACGAACATTCACACGAATGCCTGACTGGTAATAGTCTGGCATAGTTTTCTGGTTTAGTCAAATGCCCGTTTTGGACCAAGGTCTGACCTCGAGGTCCGACCTTGGTCCAGCGAGGCCTCGCCTCGGTGAATGTTTACTTTTCGTATAAAAAATCACCCCCGGTAATACACGCTGTAAAGCATGCACTACACGGGGGCAATCTGCGAAGTGAGGATTCTGCCCTAGCGGCGGATTTTCCTCACTGTGAAGGTGATAGTCACAGACTGCATTCCAGGAATAATTCTGAAACGCTGGCCGGTGGTGGGGATCCCAGATCGATCCGATGACGACCACTGGGAGGTTTCAACCCATTTGCTGTTGAGGCATATGGCCGTGTCAATGACAGGGTATTTGAAACCTCGGACTTCATAAGACAGTTCCCACTCGGGACCATCTATGAGTCGATCCATGATCTGGCCCGGAAGGAGTTCTTCCTCCCAAGAATAGACCACGGTTCCAGTGCGGAGGTTCAATCCCGACGGCACCGAGAATGAATTTGTTGTGCTGACGCACAACCAACTCACGGGTACCAGAGGAATGTGTGCTCCATTCAGGATGAGGGGAGCGTGGAAAGCATTGCCGCTTCCACTGACCACCACAGACTGTCCACCACTACCAACCGGACTGGTTGGGGTGGGCGATGCGCCACCGACATCTGCGACATTAGTCGGCGTTGGGATGGCGGCGGGAGAAACGGATTTACTTGCCAACAACTCTTTGAGCGCCTTGTTTTCCTCTTGCAATGATTGCAAGGCACCGCCGGAATGAGGGAGTGTGTCGGTTACTCTCTTTTCCCACACCATTTTCTTGAAGATGGTTCCTCCTATCAAAGAGAGGAGCGCCACCAGTCCGACAATGAACCACCAAGGGAGGCCTTTTTTTGCAATCTCCCGAAGTTTGTCTGTTTTTTTGTCAGACGATTTTTCCTCAATGGGTGGTGGGGGGTTGGGCGGAAGTTGAGACAGCGATGCGGTTTTGGCGGCGAGGGCATCCAGTTTTTTTTGGAAGTTCACCATCTCGCTTGGAGGTGCAGCAGCTTGAGCTGCGGTCACCGATGCTTGAGCGGCCGTCAATCGAAGAGTTAATTCCGCAGCTAGCCTCTGAGCCTCGGCAGTTTTTTTCTTCTCCTCCTCAACGATCGTTTGAGCAGCGCGCTTTTCCTCCTCAAGTTGTTTGGCAAGCTGAGCTTTTTCAGCTTCCTGTTTTTTGATCCGCTCAGCTTGAAGTCCGATTCGCAAGTCTTCCTGTGGTTGAGCGGGTGCCACCTTCGATGGTGCCGGCTTTTCTTCAACTGGAGCTCCGGGGGCAGGCTCAGCTGGAGCCGAAGGCAAGTAGATGCGAACTGTCTCCTTTTTCGGTTGCACTTTTGCTGCTGGAAGTGGAGTGGGCGGTTTTGCAGCCGCTTCTCTTCTTCGCTCCTCCTCAAGTCGGGCACTTGCCCTTTCCTCAACTTCTTTCAGCATCTGCTGGGCTTCTTCTTGCCCGGACGCTTCAGAAGTGGGTTCTGGTGGATGTTGCATAGTCGGTTTTGGAGGCTTGATCGCCGGAGCCGATAGCCAGTCTATCTGCTCTTTGGTCAATTTGAATGCAATAACCTTCTCTTCGGTTTCTCCTCCGGCATCCATTGCGTAGATGGCCTTGATTATTGCCCTGTACGAGCCGGGAGGAACAGGAGAGATATTTCTCTTTAGGTTGTCAAGGCTGACCTTGTTATCAGTCCCCATTGGCATCTTTACTTCCTGTGAAGGCCATACCGTTGCTTGGCCGTTACCGGTCTGGCGGATTTCAGCAACAAGTTTCTCCACCCAAGGGTTGTTGACTACAATATTTAAATCGTTGTCGATGATTATCGACAAGGGATTATTTTCTGCCATTTTTGTTCCATTGGTTGTGCCCGTTTCTGGGCTTTGTTTACTTTTCAAAACTACACGATATTGGCCATATTCTACCCGAACCCTTTACAAAAGTCAATAGGTGTTATGTTATGCTAAACCAGGGAGGTCGGACCTCCATGGTTGAGGCCTCGCCTCGTTGAAATAATGGTTTTATAAAAAAGTGGGCGCGCTTCCCGAAGGAGCGCGCGCCAAGGTCGATCTGGTTCATTTCAGGAAGGGAACAATAAGCTCAACCAAAGGCTTACTTCCTTCCTTTTTTTCTTGGAACAAGGCCCCAATGCCCGAAGCTCTTTCGGCATTTGCTGGATCACCACTCCAGACTACCACATTGATTCCCAATGCTTTGGCTTTCTCAATTATCGGCCACCGGTGACCATCTTTTCCGGGCGCCACAATTAGGATATGTGGCAAATACTTGGTGGGAATATCTGTGGGGCTGTCCCAGCTCACACAGGCCATATATGGGAGCTTATCCCCAATAAGCCTCGGCAAGTAAGTGAGTAGTGCTTGCCGACACATTGCCGACACTTGTGGTTCATCGCAGATATCAATCGTTTTTTCTTCTGTATTCATGGGTCCTTTTTTGTTTTGTTTCTTTACACCTCCTCAAACACGCTATCATGCATCACAAGCTATGTCAATAGTGCCGGGGAGAGGACTTGAACCTCCATGGATTGCTCCGCTTGCTCCTAAGGCAAGTGCGTCTGCCAATTTCGCCACCCCGGCGGTAAAATTTTAAAAGGTAAAGGTAAAAAGTAAAAGTTATTTTATTTTTTTATTTCTTAATGTCATTATTATTGAAGCTAATATATTTGATATTTCAATCAATTCTTTTATAAGCCACTCCAGTTCTTCATTATCGCCCTTCTTCAGGTCTCTTAAAAATGATAACCAAACCTTGGATTCATTAGCCGACTTAAGAGAATGGTTGACGAAATTAGTGAAATCTTTTCTGGAGCTTGCTGACTGACCCTCAACATAATTTGCCAATATGCTCGTACTACTTCTCAACAATTGATTACCAATAACTAAATTTGATTGACCTTTTGATAGAGTATCAATCATTTTGATTACCCGCAACGACCATCCATACAATCGTATTTTGAAATCAACTTTGAATTTTTTATTATCTTTTTGCACTTTTTCCATTTACCTTTTACCTTTTTACTTTCCTTTGTCCGCCCAGTTGGATTCGAACCAACGACCAATCGCTTAAGAGGCGAGTGCTCTACCGACTGAGCTATGGGCGGTTCTAACAAATCATTGCACCTCCCAGATTTATATGCAATACTTTTGCCATGGTAGTCCGAATGCGCGCTACGCGCTCACATAGGGGCAATAGGCGTTCGCATCACGCCCTTTCTTCCGCTCGGTTTTCCAAGTGTTCTCACTGCGGAGCTCTGCATAGGAGTCATGTTTTGTGCGTCGGTTGCGGTCATTACAAAGGCCGCATGGTTATAGATATGGGAGCAAAAGCTCTACGCAAGAATGCCAAGATTGCGGGAAAAGGGAAGGAGAACAAAAAATGACAGCCGTCAGTCGTTCGGGCCCAAGAGCTTGTTCAAACCCCCAAGAGTTGGTGAGAATGATTTTTGTTTTTATGTAGTAACACTTGAATAGTCCTTTATGTAAACAGTTCTTTTATCACAATGGCAAATCGTCATCTTTCACGCTCGGTAGCTCTCCAATCACTCTTTGAGTGGGATTTCCGTGGTCAGCTGGGAGGTCCCGAGATCAATATTATCGTGGCCCGCAACAACCTGGAATTTGCCCCAGGCACCAGCGATTCATCGTTCACCGAACAGCTCGTCAGAGGCGTCCTAGCCAAACTAAAAGATCTCAATGAGATAATCGTCCAAGCCGCTCCAGACTGGCCGCTGGAAAAGATATCGGTTATTGACCGGAATGTTTTGCGGTTAGGTCTTTACGAACTGTTATTCTCTGATCGTGGCGAAGTTCCGGCCAAGGTCGCCATCAACGAAGCCATAGAGCTGGCCAAAACATTCGGCGGCGATGCCAGCGGTCGCTTTGCCAATGGTGTTCTCGGAGCCGTCTACAAAGAGCTTGGTGAACCCGGCAAGGATGAAGTTTCTACAAAAAAAAAGACCAGTGAAGTCCCTTACGAGAATATGCCGGTTCAGCGATTGGGCGGAGCAGTTGTCTACAGTCAATCTGAAGGAGAGTCATACATGGCTTTTGTTCATGACATCTTCGGCCATTGGACCCTGACCAAGGGCAAGATCGCCGAAGGCGTAACCCCCGAAGCCGGCACTATCGCCAAAGCCAAAGAAGAGATCGGTCTAGACATCGTCATCAAAGCCGATCTCGGTTCCAATGAATATATAGCCAATGATCCTGAAAAAGGCAAAATCCGCAAACAAGTTCATTACTATCTGGCTGAAGCTCCTTTTGGCAAGCTCATATTGGCTGACAAACCAGGCCTTGACGATGCCAAATGGTTCAAGCTCTCCGACATTCTAGCTCTTAATTTTTATAATGACATTTTGCCGATCGTTACCAAAGCAGTTATGATATTGAGTCAGAAGAATAAGAAATAGTATGAATATCAATTTTGAAAACTTGGCCAAACACATCGGAGTGGAGTTTGACGATATATCGCTTTTGCGAGCCGCTTGCACCCACCGATCTTATATAAATGAAAATCGCGGTTCCGGTTTGGAACACAATGAAAGGCTAGAATTCTTGGGGGATGCCGTCTTGGAGCTTGTTGTGACTAGCTTTTTATTCCGCAAATATCCTCATCATACCGAGGGCGAATTGACTGCCTATCGCTCGGCCATCGTTAATACTATCAGCTTGACCAAAGTGGCTGAACATATGGGCTTGAATAAATATCTATTACTCTCCAAAGGTGAAGCCAAAGACATTGGCCGGGCCCGTTCCATCAT
>MHRM01000012.1:6046-6802 GCA_001822575.1 Candidatus Taylorbacteria bacterium RIFCSPHIGHO2_02_FULL_44_12 | reverse complement strand
TATACTGATCGGGGTTATGATATAGCGGCCAACTTTATTTCCGAGCATGTTTTGACTGTCATTGATATAGATGAAATCGTCAAGAAGAAGCTCTGGTTGGATGCCAAAAGTCGTTTCCAGGAAAGAGCTCAAGAAAAAGCCGGAATAACTCCGAGCTACAAGACCCTCAAAGCCATTGGCCCAGATCATGACAAAGAGTTTACCTTGGGAGTATTTTTGGGCGATGTCCAAGTAGCCACGGGCTCCGGCGCTTCCAAACAAGAAGCAGAACAAAAAGCAGCCGAAAAAGCGCTTGAAGTTAAGGGGTGGTAAGATGGATGAAAGGAATGTTCACCATACCCAAGATTAGCAACCAGATTCCGCCCTCCGCCGATCATCTCCTTCGCAAACCCTAATTCTTAAGCAGAACGCGAGTTGTATACTGTATATAATCTTTTCATTTTGAAGAATCAGGTTTGCGAAGGAGATGATTCGGCTTTGGGCGTTGATGTACAAAGTGACTGCGAGGAGGTGAAAGAATGTTCACCTAGCTCATAATGATCTCTTAATCCCATGTATCTAAAATCCCTGGAGCTTTCTGGCTTCAAATCTTTCCCAAAAAAGACAACCCTACATTTCAATTCGGCCATTACAGCCATCGTAGGACCAAACGGCTCCGGAAAATCAAATGTGGCTGAGGCTTTTCGTTTTGTTCTGGGAGAACAATCTATCAAATCTATGCGCGGCAAGCACGGCGAGGACATGATCTGGAATGGC
>MHRM01000012.1:2553-6016 GCA_001822575.1 Candidatus Taylorbacteria bacterium RIFCSPHIGHO2_02_FULL_44_12 | reverse complement strand
TCTCGTCAATGGCAGTCAGGTTCGTCTCAAAGATATTTTGGAGATTTTGGCTGGGGCCCATGTCGGCTCAAGCGGCCACCACATAATCTCTCAAGGCGAAGCCGATCGTATTCTTTCCGCCAAACCGAGCGAGCGGCGAGAGATGATTGAGGATGCTCTGGGACTGCGGGTCTTCCAATGGAAAAAGTTGGAAAGCGTCCGCAAGTTGGCCAAGACCGAAACAAACATGGAGCAAGTAGAATCTTTGCGCAGAGAGATTGCTCCACATGTCCGATTCCTGAAAAAACAGACCGAGAAGATCGCTATGGCCGAAGGATGGCGCTTGGAGCTTGTCTCCTTGTACCGCGAGTATTTCGCCCGTGAATGGGCTCGGATAAAGTCCGAGAGAGAAGGGTTGTCAGCGAATATCGCCGGTCCAACCAGAGAGTTGTCATCCTTGGAGCAGGAAATGGAAAAGACCAAAGGTATCATAGAGATAAGCCAAGATCGGAACAATCTGGAACGGATCACTATTCTTGAAAAAAAGCTATCTGATATTCAGGCTAGAAAAAGCTCTACATCTCGTGAACTCGGTAGACTAGAAGGGGAACTAGGTCTCTTGAAAAAATCCCAGCAAAAAGAAAAAAATAAGACGATCAAAGAAGAAGCCCGGATGATATATGTCAAAGATCTGGAATCGGTCATAGAACGAATACAAGGTTTTGGGGCTATTGAAAGCACCAAGCAGTTGTTGAGCGAAATTATCCGGACCCTGAAAGATTTTGTTTCAGGTTATCGGCCGTCGGTAGATAGTTCAATTCTGGTCGAAATAGAAAAGGAAATATCCAAAAATGACAATGCTAGAACTAATCTGGAATCTAGTTTGGCTAGTCTGAATGAAGAACAGTCGGAATTAAACTTGGAATACCATAAATCACGCAAAGAGCTTGAAAATGAAAAAGACAAAAATCATTCCGCCGAAAAAGAGATCTTTCGGATGATGGCCAGGCAAAATGAATTGATTTCCAAAATTTCTTCTATTAGATCAGCGCAGACAGAACTAGACAAGCAAGCAGAATCTTTGAAATCAGAACTTGGAGAGGCTGGAATTCTGGTCGGCAGAGGGGCTGTGGACTATTCATCCGTGACCATCGTCGGTGATCCAGCTCTTGGTCAGAAGGAGCGCAAACATACAATAGAAAAGCTGAAAATCAGACTTGAAGATGCCGATCTGGGGGGTGGATCGGAACTTCTCAAAGAATACAAAGAGACCAGGGAGCGTGACGCTTTTCTGGAAGTAGAATTGCTAGATCTGGCGAAGGCCCGATCAGAGCTACTGCGACTGATCAAAGATCTGGATATCCAGATTGATCGAGAATTTCGAAATGGCTTGATTAAGATCAATGCTCAATTTGAGCAATTTTTCAAACTGATGTTCGGCGGCGGACGAGCCAGTCTGAATATAGTCAGTTATGTTCGTCATTCCAGAATAGATGATGATATTGAGTCGGCTCACACAGAAGGAGATCTCATGCCTAGCGCCGAAGGTTCCGAGCATAGCGAGGAACCCGATGGACTGGAAGTTGATGTTAGTTTGCCACGGAAGAAAGTCAAAGGCTTGATGATGCTCTCTGGCGGAGAGCGCGCCCTAACCTCTATCGCTCTTTTATTCGCCATATCCCAGGCCAACCCACCGCCATTTATTATCTTGGACGAAACTGATGCCGCTTTGGACGAAGCCAATTCTAGCAAATATGGCGATATGGTGGAGAGTCTTTCAAAACATTCGCAATTGATATTGATAACTCACAATCGCTCCACCATGTCCCGTGCCGGAGTTTTATATGGAGTGACCATGGGCGCGGACGGAGCTTCCAGGCTCCTATCCATCGCTTTTGAGAAGATAGTATGAGAACATAGGGTCATGGATCAGCTCTCAAAACAACAACTTATACTGCTCGCTCTTCTGGTTTCTTTTGTAACATCTTTGGCCACCGGAATTGTCACCGTATCACTGATGGATCAAGCCCCGCGTGGTGTCATACAGACCATCAACAGAGTTGTTGAACGAACCATTGAGCAAGTCTCGCCTCAAGAAGCGGCTACCGGTAAAGCTGTCATCAACTCTGCCGAACAGTTGGGCTTGGTTATAAAAAATGTTTCGGCCAGCATCGTCAAGATCAAGGATCAGAGCAAGGATCAGATCATCGGTTTGGGCGCGATTGTTACTGGTCGTGGGGTGATGCTGACAGATAAAGCCTTGATATCTGCAAACGGTGCTGAAGCAGTTCTGGCTGATGGTCTAAACATTCCGATCTCTGTGGTCCAATCGCAGATCAATGGTGATATTGTTTTTGTGGCCCCTAGAGTCAAGATCACTCCGACTCCTGTTTTCAAAGCCATATCTTTGGGAGATTCCACCGTGCTCGGTCAATCAGTTTTTTCTCTGTCTGGCACTTCTACTCTGATATTGGGACACGGACTAATTATCGAAATATCTCCTAGTCAAAATTTATCCAACAGTCAACCAACTCTTATTCGTACTTCTATTCGGTCCCTCAATACTCTTCCGGGTAGTTTGCTTTTTGATCTAGAAGGCAGAGCTATTGGTCTCTATGCTCCATCATTTTCCAGTCAAGACAGTCTAGTATTTTTCCCCTTGAAGGGCCTAAGGACCGTTATTCCAGTTTTGCGTTGATCAAGCCCAGCAAACATTCTTTTTCCTCCCCGCAATGTAGTTTGAGCCCCCGAGAATGGCCCCTATTTTGGTCGCTCCCGCGAGCCAAAATAGGGATTGCCATTCGACGGGGCGACCTTGCGGGGAGAAAAAAGAATGTTTGCTGGGCTTGAAAAATTGGTTGACTAACAGTGCTTTTGTTTTGTACAATGGCGGTTAATCAACATATTTATGCCTCCCCTTAGCAAACTGACTACCAAAGCCCGCGAAGCTCTCAAACGCGCCCATGAGCTCGCTATTGAGCGTGGCCAAAACCATGTCAATCCTGTCCACCTACTCTGTTCTCTAATATTGCAAGAGGAAAGCATGGTCGCGTCCATTCTAGACAAAATGGATATTGACACTCCAATGCTGACCGATATCGTCTTGGAACACATAGAGGCCCCCGAAGGTTCAAATGTTTTGTCGCCTTCATATCAGATATATCTCACTCCAGACTTGGCCCAGATTTTGGACAATTCCGTCCGGATATCTTCTGGACTAAAGGATGAATTTATTTCTACCGAACATCTGTTTTTGTCTATATTTGATGTTCCTTGTATAGCCCGCGACATTCTCGGCAGATTCAAGATAGAAAGAGAAAATGTTCTAACCATTATCACCGATCTCAAGGCCAACCCGCCGGCAAAGGATACAGAACCAAAAAAGTTCCGGACTCTCTACAAATACGCCCGCAGTCTGACCAAGCTGGCCCAAGAAAACAAACTTGATCCGGTCATTGGTCGGGATAGTGAGATTATGAGGGTT
>MHRM01000012.1:0-2539 GCA_001822575.1 Candidatus Taylorbacteria bacterium RIFCSPHIGHO2_02_FULL_44_12 | reverse complement strand
CCGATATTCCCGAATCTCTCAAAGACAAAGAATTGGTTTCGCTTGATCTCGGCTCACTGATCGCTGGTACCAAGTATAGAGGTGAATTTGAAGAAAGGCTCAAAAATATTCTCAAAGAAGTAGAGCGAGCCGATGGCAAGATCATATTATTCATAGATGAGATGCATACTCTGGTCGGAGCCGGAGCCTCCGAAGGCTCCATGGATGCTTCCAATATGTTGAAGCCGGCTCTGGCTAGGGGAGAGCTCCGAGCTATTGGCGCCACCACCATAAAAGAATATCAAAAGTACATAGAAAAGGATCCAGCCCTGACTCGTCGTTTTCAGCCAGTTTTCGTCAATGAACCTTCCACCGAAGACGCCATAGCTATCTTGCGTGGCCTCAAAGAAAAATATGAGCTTTATCACGGGGTTCGGATCACTGACGACTCTATCGTGGCGGCAGTTAATCTGGCCAGTCGTTATATTACTGACAGATTCTTGCCGGATAAAGTAGTGGATCTGATAGACGAAGCCTCGTCTTCTCTGCGTATCTCTCTAGAAAATATGCCGCCAGAGCTAGAAGAGACTCGCCGGAAGATCATGCGTCTAGAGATAGAACGCGAGGCTCTGAAGAAAGAAGAGGACAAGACTGCCAAGGTTCGGATGGTCAAGATAGAAAAAGAGATTGCCGATCTCAAAGAGAGCACTTCAGAACTAGAGCTCAAGTGGACAAATGAAAAAGAAACCATATCAGATATCAAAAGAATAAAAAAAGAGACGGAGTCTGCTCGGGTTGAAGCTGAAATGGCCGAGGCTCGCTCTGACCTGACCAAGGCCGCCGAGATCCGCTATGGACGCCTTCCAGCTCTGGGCAAAGAACTAGATCAGAAAAATCGCCGGCTCAAAAAACTACAGTCTTCTCGTAGGATATTGAAAGAAGAGATCACTGCCGAAGATATCGCCGCGGTGGTCTCCCGCTGGACCGGAATACCTGTATCACGAATGTTAGAATCCGAAGCTTCAAAGCTCTCTCGTATGGAGCAGGAATTGGAAAAAAGGGTTGTCGGCCAGCACGAGGCGGTGATCAAGATCGCCGATACTATTCGCCGATCGCGAGCCGGTGTCAGCGATCCAAACCGGCCTATTGGCTCGTTCATATTTCTGGGACCGACTGGCGTGGGCAAAACCGAACTGACAAAGGCTCTAGCGGAGTTTCTTTTTAACGATGACAAATCTCTGATCAGGGTAGATATGTCGGAATTCATGGAGAAGCATTCTGTCTCAAAATTGATAGGCGCTCCACCTGGCTATGTCGGTTATGACGAATCCGGCGGACTAAGCGAAACCGTCCGGCATCGTCCTTATTCCGTCATTCTCTTTGATGAGATAGAAAAGGCTCATCCGGAAGTTTTTAACATTTTACTCCAAGTTTTGGACAACGGTCGTCTGACGGATTCCAAGGGCCGGCTGGTAAATTTTAGGAATACTATCATAGTCATGACTAGCAATATCGGCGCCCAGCATATTGAGCACATGGAAAAACTCGGTTTTGCCAAGAACGCCGCCGACAGAGACCAAGAAAATTATCAGGAGGCCAAAAGCAAAGTTATGACTTCGCTCAAGGATTATTTCCGGCCGGAATTCTTGAATCGAGTTGATGACATCATCATCTTTGACATTCTTTCACCGGAAGCTATCAGGACGATAGTAGATATCCAAGTAAACGAGGCTATAAAACGCTTGGTTGAAAAGGGTATAGATCTGGTTCTGGCTCCTGAAGTATATGAACGCCTGACCAAAGAAGGTTACAATCCTCAGTATGGAGCCCGGCCCTTGAAGCGTCTGATCCAGACCAAGATCTTGACTCCAGTAGCCAACATGATCATCAGTCAGCAGGCCACCAAGGGTAGTACTATCGTAGTAGGCGTGTCTCTCGTCTCGCGCAATGGGAAGAGCTCTATAGACAAAACCTCCGATCAATTCATTTTTGAAGTCAGGAAGAAGCGCAAAGCCGAAAGCCATATGATCCTCCCGGAGATGATGGCGCGGAAGTAGTTATATGATTGCGCTGAAGAGCCAACCGTATTAAACTCTACCAGTCTCTTGTAATATGTTCGCGCCGGTCGGATAGTGGCTATTCCAGCGGACTGTAAATCCGCGGCCCTTCGGGCATCGGGGGTTCGAGTCCCTCCCGGCGCACCAAATGTAACTTTGTCGGAATTGACTGCTCCGCGCGGCGAGTACGCCGCGCTCCGCAGGGCAAAATCCGCCTTTGTTTTCGCCGTGAAATCAAATAATTCGCCCCAATGTATGGAAACAACTCAAACCAAAACTAAATGCGTTCTCTACGCTCGCAAGAGCACCGAGGAGGACGACAAGCAAGTGATGAGCATAGACGCTCAACTTTTTGAGCTGAAAGAATATGCTCGTAGAGAACGCATTGAAATCGTAAAAGTATTTACGGAAGCGAAAAGCGCAAAGAAGCCCGGGCGAGACCAGTTTGCCAAAATGATTGAGTATATTGAAAGTTCAAATGAAAGTTTAGGCATTTTGGCATG
>MHRM01000011.1:4074-6732 GCA_001822575.1 Candidatus Taylorbacteria bacterium RIFCSPHIGHO2_02_FULL_44_12 | reverse complement strand
CAATGGAGGCGACAGTAGCGAACATATCGGTCTGATCGCTGAAGAAGTCAATCTGATAGAGCCTCGTTTGGTGGCCTATGAAGCCGACGGTGTTACACCTAGAGGCGTGAGATATGAAGAAATGACAGCTCTCCTCATCAAAGCCATTCAAGAACAGAACGCTCGTCTGGACAATATCGCTTCGTCCACCCAAGCCTTGGCGTCTTCATTGCCAGAGAAGATTATTTCTACTGTTCAGTCATGGCTAGAATCTGTAGGTGTTGGTATCAAGCACGGACTCGTCTCATTGCAGGGACTATTCACCCAGTCTCTGACTGTGGGCACAAAAGAAAAACCTTCAGGCATTACCATATATGATGAAGCCACTGGCGCGCCGTACTGTCTCAAGATCTTGAATGGATCAACCCAGACCACGGCCGGAGAGTGCTTGAATGTGGCGGTTGCTACAAGTACGATCGCGACTCCAACAAACACTAACAATACAGCGGCAGTTCTAAATGCAACAACTAATACAAATAATAACCAGACAAATACTCCAGCTATTGATACAGCTTCCTCAACCCAGACAACATCAACGACAACGACTTCAATAGTCGAGACTTTCACAGCGACGACTACTCCAAATACTTCAACGACAACAACGACATCTTCTTCTGGAGGGGGTTCGTCTGGTGCTTCTCCTGAACCTACCACTGCCACCATTCCAGCTCCAAATCCTGAAGCCGCTACAGGCCAGACTATCAATACAGAACCAGTTATCAATAACCAGTCTCCGGCGACAGATTCTCAATCACCGACAACTAATGATCAATCATCAATAACCAATGATCAAAACCCGGCAACTTCAAATGATAGCCCAAGCTCAACGCCTGCTCCAGAATCTTCTTCAACAGCTTCATCGGGTCAAACATCATCGGAGAGTTCTGTTACTACTCCATCCGCTCCGGCAGAGTCGGTGTCTGCGCCTGCTCCGGTTTCAACACCTGCTTCCGAACCTGCTCCGGTACAGGGGCCTGCGGGGGAGGGGAATTAGGAAGTAGGAGTAATGAAGAAGGAATTAGGAATTATGAATAAAGAATTATGAAAAGAAAAGAAAATAATTACGCATATATAGATGGAGCAAACCTGTATCGGGGAGTTTTTGATATGGGTTGGATTCTTGATTACAGCAGGTTTAGGATCTGGCTTAAAGAAAGATATGGGGTTTCCAGAGCCTATATTTTTATTGGATTAGTTCAAAAATACACAGATTTGTACGCTATGTTGCAAGAGTCAGGGTTCACTCTTATTTTCAAGGAAACTATCTATGATCAGAATGGTAAGCCAAAAGGTAATTGTGATGCCGACCTTGTATTGCATGTAGTCAGGGATGTTTTTGAGGGGAAAAATGATAAAAGTTTGATTGTTTCTAGCGATGGTGATTACGCAAGCACTATTAAATTTCTCAAAGAGAAAAAGAAAATCCTCGTTGTTTTGTCGCCGCATCCAAAAAATAAGTGTTCTATTCTTTTGAAAAGAACGAATGTACCCATCACTTATTTGAGTGATTTCAGACAACTACTTGGTCCTACAAAAGAAAAAGCCCCCGACGGGGACGGAACCTCGCAAGGGTCTTTTTCGTGAGAATGTTATCATGCTATCAAACCCATCAAATATGTCAAGCAAATTTTTCCCACAACTAAAAACAAAAACAACGGGCATCATTGCAGATGCGGCATCTGCAATGATGCCCGTTGTAGCTCTTTTTCTCGCTTCTTTCTTCCTCTTCCTCCTCACTACTTCTGTCTCCCACGCCGCAGTATTAAGGACACCGCCTAATAACTTAGGGTTGGTGGGATATTGGAGCTTCGACGAAGGCACTTCCACCACCGCGGGGGATTTTTCGGGGAAGGGGAATAAAGGGACAATCACTGCGGGAACCGGCGGATGGATAAGCGGCAAGCACGGAAAGGCCTATAACTTTGACGGGACGGATGACGATGTGCGTCCTCGCAATAACGCTTTTAATTCTCTGGCTGACGGTACTATATCTATGTGGGTCAAGCCGAACGCAATTTCTAGTAGCGCTTCTTTTATTACTGGCTCTAGTCTTGCAGATGGAAACGATTATGTAACAATTGGTTTTATATCCAGTAAAGTAAGCGGGCTATCAAGAATCGGCGGTGTCAATAAATATACTTTTTCGGCTGATACAACATTACCGGTAGTGGGAAAATGGCAACATGTTGTCTGGACAAAAACCGGAACGACCCACGCTGTCTATATAAATGGCACAAACCAAACGCTTACATTTAGCACTGATGTTGATAGGAATATTTTCTTCTCAAATGTTGCCGCTTCGGCTGGGACCGTCGGGTACACCATTGGACAGCTTAGAAGAAACACTAACGCTAATTATTTTAACGGCTCCATAGACGACCTCCGCATCTACTCCCGCGCCCTCTCCGCCGCCGAAGTGGCGGCGCTCTACAGGAGCGGGGAGGCGAGGGTCAATGCTCCGACTTCAAATCCCGCTCTCACAAATGGTCTGGTGGGCTGGTGGACTTTGGATGGGAAGGATATTTCGGATAAGGTGTATGACATAAGCGGGCAGGGGAATAATGGGTACATATATGGTGTTGCTACAACAAGTGCAAAAATCATTGGTAAAATTGGACA
>MHRM01000011.1:0-4066 GCA_001822575.1 Candidatus Taylorbacteria bacterium RIFCSPHIGHO2_02_FULL_44_12 | reverse complement strand
CTTTTAAGGGAGTAACTGGAAATTATGTTCGGGTTACCGATCCTTCCTCGGGGGCATTAGATTTTCCTGCCGACCAAAATTTTACTTACACAATGTGGTTTAAAAGAGCGTCCGGCACTGCAAGTGTATTTTTATTGAGTAAAGGGTCTACAGGCACTGCGGACACAGGGTATTCATTTGTACTTTCTGGCGGGAAAACTTTACTAGGAGAGTTGTCAAAACCAGGGGAAGCTGCAAGATTAACGGTTGCAGGTTCAACTATCAATGATAATAACTGGCATCATTTAGTTGTCGCTCATAACAGAACTGGCAATATGGTTATTTATCTCGATGGGATACAAAATGCGACCAGAGACATAAGCGCTTATAATGTTGATTTGAGTAACTCAACAAATTTTTTAATTGGCGCAGCGACTTCTGGGGCAGGTGCGTTTCCCGGCCTAATAGACGACGTCCGCATCTACTCCCGCGCTCTCTCGGCTTCCGAGGTCTCCGCCCTCTACCGCTCCGGAGCTGCCAAAGTCAACGCCTCCCAGACCACACGCCTCACCGACGGCTTGGTGGGGTATTGGACTTTTGATGGCAAAGATTTAACAGACAAGGTCTATGATGTGAGCGGGCAAGCGAATAATGGATATATTTCCGGCGTAGCGACTTCTTCGGCAAAGACGATAGGGAAGGTAGGGCAAGGGCTCAAGTTTGATGGGGTGGATGATGAGGTTGTTATGACATCCCCCGATCCTTCTTCTGCAACGGCTTACACAATTTCTGCTTGGGTCAAATCTAAAAGCACCGCTTTGAACAAAGGAATTGCAGGGTGGTTTGATGGCGTTGATGGTATTTTTATCCAAAGCGGTACGGCAAGCGGGGGAGTAGCTAATGGAGAAGGAATAGTAGTGTTGGCAGGGAATGGTGCTGATTTTGCTGGTGTACTTGTTGATATAGATAGCATGTGGCATCATGCTGTTTTGATTTTTGATGGTTCCTTAAGCGGTAACAGTAATCGCCTAAAATTATATTACGATGGTAGCCTCCAGACTCTTACCTTTAATGGCGCCGCGGCAATCCCTTCTAGTCTTTATGCTCAATCTGGGTTATTCCGAATCGGAGAGGTCGGTACTCTTGGGAGACAATGGAATGGATTTATTGATGAAGTCAGAACATACAACCGCGCCCTCACGGCCGCGGAGGTCAAGCAGTTGTATTTGATGGGGAAGTAATCCCTGTGAAAAAGTTGCAAAGCAACTTTCGCCCCGGGCGAATTTCACAGGGTAGGGAAAAAGCAATATAAAATATCCACTATTGCTATATAATGTTGTTATGAAAACTTTTGTCTTTATAGACGCATCAAATCTTTTTTACGGCGGAGAGAAAAGTTTGGGTTGGAAGATTGACTACAAAAAACTCTTTGCTTACCTAAAAGAAAAGTATGAGGCCAGTCGCATATTTTACTTTGGCGGTGTTGAGATACACAATTTCAAGTATGATTACCAAAAAGACGATACGGTTCCGATTGCGCAATTAGAGATATATCTGCTTGGCTTGATTGAAAATAAAGAAAAAGAATTTAATGAAGCAGAGATCCTCCTTTTAGGGCGACATCTGCAAAGAGTTCGTTTTTATTTGAAACTTTTACAATTCGGTTATCGACTTTTCCTAAAACCAGTTAAACTCTATGACCAAGAGGACGGCACAACAAAACGCAAAGCCAACTGCGATGTTGATATGGCATTTCATTTAATGAAAGAAAAAGATAACTTTGACCGAGGTGTTGTGCTCTCGGGAGATGGCGACTTTCTGCCAGTTCTCAAACACCTCAAGGAGAAGGGTAAAGAAGTTATTATCCTCGGCAGAGGTCCGAGAACCGCAAAAGAAATCAAACAATTCGCGGGCAGTAACTTTAGGGATTTTGAATACTTGCGAGAAATATTAAAAATGCGAGTGAAAAGGAAATAGTATAAAAAACGAAAGGCACCCATATAGGATGCCTTTCACGTTTAGTATCCACATACTATCATAAGAGTAAGCAAAAAAGCAAATGCGCCGGTATAAGGCGGCTTAACGGCTCCATAGACGAAGTCCGCATTTACAACAGAGCCCTCACGGCGGCGGAGGTGAAGCAGTTGTATAACATGGGGAAGTAGGAGGGAAGAAGAAAGAAGTAGGAAGTAAGAATAAGGAAAATTGTTTTTTATTTACTTTCAGGTATTATAGTGACATGAAGCATATTATCCAATTTCAAATTTCTAAAGGTGATACTCACTATATAGCTCAAGGCGTTGATCTTGCTGTCGTTACCCAAGCAAAAACTTTGGACGAACTTACAAAAAATATACTTGAAGCCACCTCTTTGCATCTTGAAGGAGAAAACCCGTCTGATTTTGGTTTGTCTCCAACCCCTTCGGTTCTTGTTAATTTTGAGTTGCCTCAAGTTCAGTATGCCTAAACTGAAAGTTCTTAGCGGTTCCGATGTGGTCAAAATTTTGGAAAGTTTTGACTTTTTTGTCGTTAAACAGCGAGGCAGTCATATAAAGTTAAAAAGGATAGTCGGTGATCAATCCAAACAAATTCTGACAATCCCAAATCACAAAGAAATTGACAAAGGCACTTTGAAAGCAATTGTTCAGCAAATTTCTCGCTATGTTCCTGAAGTTGAATTACGGAAACATTTTTACCATTGATTTTATCCGCATTATACAAAAATTTATGTCAACAGTTGATCTCCGAATAGAGCCGCATATCTTTTCTGAAGACGACATCAAAAAAATTTCCACTCCTTTCGTTCAGGAAATATTGCGCACTGGTATAAAGGTAGCTTAAAAACAAGGACGACGTCCGCCCCAAGTACGAGAGAAATCAGAATCTCGGTACTAAAGTAAGACTTAGTACGAGACAGGTTTCTCCATACGGGGCAGGCATCTCCCAATTTTGCCTGCAAGTTTTCGAGCAGTTGCAAAATTGAGGATACAGAGCGCTCACGGCCGCGGAGGTGAAGTAGTTCTACCCTGTGAAATTCGCCTTGGGCGAAAGTTGCTTGGCAACTTTTTCACAGGGTGTATCTCATGGGGAAGTAGTAATTCCGTAAGAGTCAGACTCTCACAGCCGCTGTGAGAGTCTGACTCTTACAATCAATTTTTACTCTAAAGCGATTTCCTTCATATCTACTTCTACTCCGTAGCGGCCTTCAATAAAATCCTTCGCAAAATTTTTAAGTAAGAAGTAAGAAGAAAGAAGTAGGAAGTAAGAATAAGGAGTAAGGAACGAGGAATTGTTTTTACTCTCTAATGTGCTAAAATAGCTCTAAATGATAAGTATTGATGAACAAGTTAAATATTGGACAGACGGCGCGGAAAGAGATTATGATACCATGCAGGCACTTTTGATTTCCAAGCGATATCCAGAAAGTTTGTTTTTCGGTCATATTGTTCTAGAAAAGATGCTCAAAGCATTTGTGGTGTTGGAGACCAAGGAGCAACCGCTTAAGACCCATGATCTTTCTCTCCTAGCCAAGACGGCCAACCTAAATCTAGATAAAAAAGTTCTTGATTATTTTGAGTTGGTAAATAAATTTAACATCAGAAGCAGATATGATGATTACAAACAGGCCTTTTACAAGATATGCACGAAGGAATACACAGAAGAAAATATCCTAAAAATTACTGAATTATATAAAAATTTATGTCAACAGATGAAGCAAAAAAAATCGTAAAAGAATTTGCCGATAAATTGAAAGAATCAATGATTCCTTTTTCGGATGTGTATTTGTTCGGCTCTTTCGCCAGAAACGAAGCCAGAAAATGGAGCGATATTGATGTTGCCATCTTCTCCGAGAGAGAAGAAACGGATGATTTTATTATTCAATTGGGTCGTCTGCGTAGAGAAGTTGATTTGAGAATAGAGCCCCATATTTTTTCAGAAAGCGATATTAAAACTATTTCTACTCCTTTCGTTGAGGAGATTTTGCGCACCGGTATAAAGGTAGCTTAAAAACAAGGACGACGTCCGCCCCAAGTACGAGAGAAATCAGAATCTCGGTACTAAAGTAAGACTTAGTACGAGACAGGTT
>MHRM01000010.1:5436-5615 GCA_001822575.1 Candidatus Taylorbacteria bacterium RIFCSPHIGHO2_02_FULL_44_12 | reverse complement strand
TGAAAAATTCTGCGACCCCGACTCACTCGCCTCCGCTCGCTTTGTCTTTGAATTGCTCAAAATATTCGCAATTCAACCTCTCGCTTTCCGAAGACGGAATGCTCGAGGTGCGAAGCAACCCCCGTTGCTTCGCACCTCTCTGGATGAAATAAATTTTCTGCTCCGGAGACAGGATTCGA
>MHRM01000010.1:0-5419 GCA_001822575.1 Candidatus Taylorbacteria bacterium RIFCSPHIGHO2_02_FULL_44_12 | reverse complement strand
TAACAGGCGATTGCTCTACCGCTGAGCTACTCCGGAATATATTTTCAAAGTCTAACATCGCCAAATGTAACATATTCATAGTCATGTTACAATTTGGGTTAGAAAGGCCCCTTATGATAGAAGAAATATGTCGAAAAATAGTCAGAGGGGAAGGAGTAAGGATGGTGATCGTTGATCAAACCGAGAAAGCAGCTTTGGGTGTGCGAGACGCTATCAGACTGCTTGGCTGCGATCTGAATTACAGCGTGACCGCAAAGAGAAATGGCACATTCGAGTGCGTGATACGTATTTCTCCTATACATCAAGAGCGTCGCCAGAGCGCCTGTGATGTAATCCGCACCATCTCCCATCTTATAACAAGTCTCTAACTGCAACACGCCCGAGAGATAATCCTCGGGCGAACCTTTTTGAATTATTCCTAGAGACCCATCGCGCAGGTTTTTATGGACTTGAAAAGTCATTTATCAAGTATGTTTTTAACCCTATCTAGCAACAATCTCGTATCCCCTTCCCTGCCACCGATCTCTGAACCCAGAACAATAATGGCGATAGGTCTGTCCCCAAGAAGCAGTATGGTCATCATAGTTTCTCCAGCAGCCACAGTCCGGCCAGTTTTGCCGCCAACAAAACGCTCATCCTTGGCAAAAGGATGTGTGCTGATAAAATCATGAGCATCGTGCTCGCTAGTGGTTGAAATAGCCATGAATGGTATCCTGGTAATCGTCAAAATATCTGGTCGAGAAATATAGAGATATTTGGCAAAAGCCAATATCCCACGAGCCGAGGCTCTGTTATCCGGACTAATGCCGCTAGGATCGGCAAAATATGAAGCTGGAAGACCGATCTCCAGAGCATAACCGCGCATCAATTCCATGAAATTTGGTCTGTCTTTGAATGAAGCCAATGCTTCGGCCGCTCTATTTGACGAACTAATAAGCAGTGGATACAAGAGCTCGCTAACCATGAATTTTTCTCCAGGATGAATGCCGCTAATATCCGGCAAAGCAGATTGATCAGAACCAATTTGAATAGTTGTAGTGGATGAGAGATTGTCCAAGACTACCAAAGCAGTCAGAAGTTTTGACATGGAAGCCACTGGCAATACCGATCCGCTATTGCGCTCAAGATAGATCAAATCCGTTTCTAGATCCCCAACTATATAGGCTTTGGCGCCGATACCATCTGGATTGATAGTAGGATAGTTGGTGGGAGGAAGAGCCGCTTCCGCTGAGCCATCTTCAAAAAATGAATGCTCCACAGCCGTCGGAATAGTTATAGGTTGTTTTTTGGTTGATAGCTCTGGAGGATTAATTGTTTGGGATCGCGCCCCCTTGATACCAGCGGCAATACCCACCATGGCCAAACATATGCAGGCTATCAGAATAACATTACGCGACGGATGCATCCATTAACTTTAACACATATGCTATCGTGTAACCGATATACTAGGACTCAATTCACCAGTGGAACTTGCGGTAATACGACCACTACTGTCACGCCACAATTCATAGCCAGTAGAATAGTCGGTGATATCGGTGAAATGGGCTCCGGCCATGGAAGGGTCAAATGGCAAGGACGAAAGATAATCAGGCACCAAACATTGGGCAATGTCTCCTGGACCTCCCGAAGGACTGGTGCTTTTGACCTCGGTAGCTGTGGCCGGAATATCTCTGACTACTCCCTCACAGACCAGCGTTCCTCGGTGTTCAGCCATATTTTGATGGACAGCATTGAGGAGAGCGTTAACATTACTGGTACGCTGGGAATCACGAGCTAGTTTGAATTGTCTAGCCGGATTGACTGCAACCAGAACAATGGCAGCCAATATGGCAATGATGCCGATGACGACCAAGACCTCTATGAGGGTAAAGCCATCTCGCTTGGAAAGAACCTCCGGCATAACATAGGGCTTGGCGCGACGGATACGCCGACGGGTGGACATAAGGACACGAGTGCGTTGTGTATTCATGATACATATATTTTCTTATTCTGATAATAAATACACTATAACAATGACCAATAAAATTACGGGTAGAAATATATAAATATCCAATAAAAAACTATTCAAGATCCGGCAAAGATTTACTGAAATGATTTTGGAACATCAATCATCATTTTCCACAGGCACTCCACAGTCCGATACTGTTTGCCCTTGCCGACTGTTCAGTTTTTCTAAAATGGAGTTGAAAACTATAAGCTGAACCGTAGGTATATTCCCTGGCAAAACCACTCTGAAGTAGAGTTTCATTCAAGAACAAACCGTCATCTCGATAGGCATAAACGAGATAACGACCATATTTATCACGACGCTCGCGTTTGGTTTCAAAGACTAGTCGGACGCTATGACCAGAAAGGAGGGTCTTGGTTTGATCGGATGCTTCGGGACCAAAACACTGGGCTGGTTTGCTTGGATCAACTGTCTCCGGCGTATCAACACCAAGCAAGCGAACTGTAATAGTTTTATTATTTATTTTTACCTTGAATGTGTCGCCGTCCAAGACATCTGTCACGGGATAAAAAAGTTTTTGATCTATAGCTATCTCTGGGCTTGTCTTCCATTTGTTTTTTGCCCCTGAAATATCCGACATCCCCTTCCAAAACAAAAAAAGACAAAGTAAGGCCAACAAAATAATGGCTGTCCATAATATGGGTTTGCGATGTTTGGGGTGGAACATTTTTGTTCAAATCTTAATGATGTATTTTCCCTGACGAATCAATATGGGTGATGCAGAAAAATTGCCTACGCTGATAACCGAATATTCGGAAAACTCCTTTTTGCTCAACTCGAAAATGATAGTAATACTGTTCAATCAGTTTACTCGCCGAAGTATTTTGTCCGTCAATCATATCGAAACTCTCCGAGCCTCTTTTTTCAAGCGTAACACCATGTTCCCGATCCATCGCCATGAACTGCTTCCATGTCAATTTTTCAATGTGTCGCAACCTACTAATAAATCGCTCAGCTTGTTTTCTTGAGAGAATATAGAAAGAATATTTTTTATCCAGCGAACAATCACATATAGAAAAAATGACCGTGGATTCGGCATACTGGAAATCAAACTTGCTGGGGGTCATCGTTCCCTCCATATCCATATGACCCCACGGGCCTATTTATTTAGTAATAAACTGTAATAATCTGTGATCGCTTTATGCGAAATAATTTTGTTTGCAGAAGAATTGGCTTCTTTCCAAGGATTATGAGCATGAGCAATATCGACAAGTTTGCTTGCAGAATATCCTCCAAAAGTGTCCCAAATTTTATTTATTGATTCCTTATCTTCATCAGAAATATGTGACTGGTCATTTTCTAGAATAATTGGATTGCTACCTTTTGATTTGTATGCATGATACACGCTCGGAACAACAGGTCCATAATCCCATGCCTCAATAGGATCAGAAAAAAGTGGTTTACCTAATTTCGCTAGATAGTATGCTTGGGCAAAATAGAGGATCTTTTGGAGCTTCAAATTGGTAATACCTTCACGCTCTTTGTTATCGCCCACAAATGCCTTAGAAGCCAAATATATCAAATATTTAGCAACATTATCTGCTCCATATGGAGATTTAATAAGGCGATTAGTCACGCACATATTATACCAGAAAAGATGATTGTAAAGAACAAGCAAGCATTGCGGGCACCGACAATTCCCAATTTTTGGTTCTGAAACCCTTTTCGAAAAATTGCGGAGAGGGGGAGATTCGAACTCCCGAGACTCTTGCGAGCCTGCCGCTTTTCGAGAGCGGTGCTTTTGACCACTCAGCCACCTCTCCGGGCCACCATATGATAGTTAATTACTAGTATTTGATAATTTGTCTGACATTTTTATGCTAGCATTCTTTATGTATTTTCAGAAGTAGGGCTGGAATAAAAGGCTGTTATTTGATATATTCGTTCTGCTGATCTAGTATTTTTGATTTTTAATATTCAATCTCTTATTTAAGATCGGCCCTATCGTCTAACGGCTAGGACATCGCCTTTTCAAGGCGGTAATCGGGGTTCGATTCCCCGTAGGGTCACCAATCGAAACTTTTTCAGTTTCTGCATGGAGGAGCGATTTTGCCGACACCAAAATCGCGACATCTATTTCCTTCCCGCCCATGGCGGAAGCTGTTAAATCCCATAATTCGCCCCAGTGGATATGAACAACTCAAACCCGAACAAATATTTTCTCTACGCCAGAAAATCAACAGAAGATGATGACAAGCAAGTAATGTCTATCGAGGCACAACTTTTTGAGTTGGAGGAATACGCGAAAAGAGAAAATATTACAGTAAAAGAGATTTTTACCGAGTCGAAAAGCGCAAAGACTCCTGGAAGAGAACAGTTTGCCAGAATGATAGAGAAAATAGAGGCTGGTGAGGCAAATGGTATCCTATGTTGGCACCCGGATCGTCTTGCTCGTAATAGCGTGGATGGTGGTAAAATCATCTATCTCGTAGATACTGGCGCCATCGCCTCTTTGCGCTTTCCGCAGTTCTGGTTTGAGCCAACTCCGCAAGGAAAATTCATGTTGCAAGTGGCGTTTGGACAGAGTAAATATTTTTCTGATAATCTTGTAGAAAATGTGAAGCGTGGAATCCGCCAAAAGCTTCGCCGTGGTGAATGGCTAACGAAAGCCCCCTATGGGTATATAAACAATTTAAAGACGAAAACTATTGAGCCCCATCCTGTCTACTCAAAAATTGTAGTGAGGGCGTTCGAGGAGTACGTAAAAGGTATTTACACTCTAGAAGGATTGGCGAAACACTTGGCGGATTTAGGAATGATAACTTCACACCAGACGCCACTAGCGAAAGCTTCCATTGTTCGTATGCTCACTAACCGAGCATACCTCGGCTTCATAAAACATCGTGACGAGTGGCACAATGGAAGCTTTACTCCAATACTTTCTCCGACACTGTTTGAAGCAGTCCAGAAGGTGCTCACTACTCGCAAGAAGCCACGAAAAAGCAAGGTGGCACATGGCTTCGTATTCACTGGGTTTGCAAAGTGTGGCGAATGTGGAGGTATGATCACTGCTCAATATGCGACTAACCGATTTGGCACAAAATATACCTACTATCGTTGTACCAAAAAGCACGGTGTATGTTCGCAGTCATACCTCCAAGAAAATGCTTTTGCCACACAATTGCAAACACTGCTACAAGCAGTGTCGCTTCCTCTTTCTGAAATTGAAAAAATGGAGACACGAATTACGCAATGGGAAAAAGAGTCAATTTCAGAAAGAGGAGATGTTGCCAAAAATCTCAAGGAAAGCATTCGAGTAAATCAGGAAAAGATGGATAAACTGGTTTCGGTATATTTAGATGGTGATATTGAACGCGACACATATTTACAAAAGAAAGATTTACTCATGCGAGAAAAAGCCTCCTTACTCGAATCCGAAAGAGACTTTGGGCAACAGAGAAAGAATTGGGT
>MHRM01000009.1 GCA_001822575.1 Candidatus Taylorbacteria bacterium RIFCSPHIGHO2_02_FULL_44_12 | reverse complement strand
CATTAGTCGGGGTTCTGCTGAAAGTAAGTCCGAACTTTTTGATATAATGTCCACAATTCTGAATTTGAAGAAAGGTTGACCTCGCCCGCGCCAAAGGCGCGGTCGCGGTCGCGGTCAATTCTGATGCAAATCAATTTTGGTGGACCCGAGCGGGCTCGAACCGCTTGCCTCCTCATTGCAAATGAGGCGCTCTACCAGGTGAGCTACGGGCCCCCTAATTTGAGAAAATCATAACATTTTGTGGTTATTATTGAAAGTATTATTTCCTATAATGTCAAACACCACAAGGGAAATGTTATGTTATAATGCTTCCAGGTCGAATATACTAATTATCAATATATTTGTAATTACGGCCAAAAATATGGATGAAAAAAAATGTGCCAAGTGCATGCATGTGCATAAAAAGCCAGATGGTACTTGTGATTGCGGATGCACAGCCAAATAATACAGTTTAGACTAAAAACAAAAAACCGCCTCGATATTTTCCGAAGGGCGGTTTTTTGTTTTTCTAGTAGAATAAATCAGCCTACATAGGATTGCTATTTGCAGATACTGAAGATTTTTCACAGCATTTGCAATCTTTCTTGTGAGTGAATATGAGATATATGGCTGACAAACCGACCAGAATATAAATGACCTTGGAAATACCGGCTCCCAAGATGTCCGCGACACCCCAAGAAAATAGACCGACCAAAAGCCAATTTAGACCTCCGATGATAACGAGAATGAATGCAATTACATGAAGTGCTTTCATATGATTATGAATTTTACTGCTGATAATGTTAATAATAGACTAGACGAATTGTAGCATAGACGGTTCCGAAAGTTATTCACAGGTTGGATGCCTGCAATGCGTAGTTCTGTCAACCAACCACTATTTTCGGGGCGCCGAGAATCGAACTCGGACCTCACGCACCCGAAGCGTGTATACTACCACTATACTACGCCCCGATGTGGACCGTACCGGACTTGAACCGGTCACCTCACCCATGCCATGGGTGCGCTCTGCCAGATGAGCTAACGGCCCGAATATGCCCAAATCTAACATACAAAACTTGTATTGAGCAATAACTCTTGCGCAAAGATGTTTGCCGCGTTAGGCTGTTTATATTATGGCAACAACTACGACACCGGAATCCTCACTGATCGGAGAAATATTTTCAATGCTGATTGGAACTTGGAAAGAAATCTTCTTGGCATTTTGGGGCTTCCTTCCAAAAGTATTTTCTTTCGTGCTTTGGGCTTTACTGGCGCTCTTTATATTGCCTTGCGTATTCGTGGCTGGAAACATATATCCGAAATGGGTTGAATGGGGAGAAGGGTTCTAGTAACTAGTAACTGGTAAACTAGTATACTAGCAACCAGTTACCATAAACCATGCATCCTACTATTTTTGTGATCTTCGGCGTAACTGGCGATCTGGCTGGGCGTAAGCTTTTGCCGGCTCTGGTCACTTTGTATTCCAAAAAACTCTGGCCGCAGAAATTCGCCGTTATTGGATTTTCACGCAAATCATTCAACAGGGAAGAGTTCAGGGAATTTATTCGGGAGAGGATGAAAATCCGCCCGGGCCAATTCAAGGAAGAAGAAGTTAAACATTTTCTTGACCATCTTTCCTATGAACAAGGCCTTTTTGACGACGCTCTTTCTTATGATCGTCTGAAGGCGAAGTTCAAAGAAATTGACGACCGCTGGGGACAGTGCTCCAATAAGCTTTTTCACCTGTCTGTTCCGCCGGCTCTTTATCAAGGCATTCTCAAACACATTTCTTCGTCTGGAATGAGCGTTCCTTGTGCCGATGATACTGGTTGGACCCGCGTCCTTATCGAAAAACCTTTTGGCGATGACCTGATGGCCGCCAAGTCTTTGGACAAACTCTTGGGCAAACTTTTTGAGGAAGAACAAATATTCCGGATAGATCATTATCTGGCCAAAGAATCCCTCCAAAATATTTTGGCTTTTCGTTTCGCCAACACTATGTTTGAACCTCTCTGGAGAAGAGAGCATATTGATCAAGTTCATATCAAATTGTTTGAACGAGGGGGGCCAGAAGGTCGTGGCACATTCTATGATTCTATGGGGGCTCTCAAGGATGTTGGTCAAAATCACATTCTCCAGATGTTGGCTTTGGTGGCCATGGAGACTCCGCGGTCGCTAGGGTCGGATGATATCCGGAGGGAGCGCGGCCGAGTCCTGACAGCTTTGCGATCTATACCCGGGCAAGCTCTGGAAAAGCAGGTAGTCAGAGGTCAATATATAGGGTACACAAATGAAAAAGGGGTTTCTCTCCATTCACAGACCGAAACATATTTCCGGATCAAATCCTATGTAGATCTACCCCGCTGGAAGGGTGTACCTTTTTACCTGGAAAGTGGCAAAGGTCTATCGGAGACAAAGACGGAAATAGATATTTATTTCAAGAATAAATCGGATGAAAATCACCGCAACATTCTGACTTTTCGTATTCAGCCGGACGGCGGTATCAAGATTAGATTTTATGTCAAAACTCCTGGATATTCTTTCAAAACCGAACCAAAATCATTCCGCTTTAGCTATGCCGAATCAAGGCTCGATCACAATATTCCAAATGACTATGAGAGACT
Organism: Candidatus Taylorbacteria bacterium RIFCSPHIGHO2_02_FULL_44_12; assembly: GCA_001822575.1. GTDB lineage: Bacteria > Patescibacteriota > Minisyncoccia > Phycocordibacterales > PALSA-1337 > C7867-002. The sequence goes on along the minus strand of MHRM01000009.1, from coordinate 19,663 downwards.
GATTCACGACGCTTTTTCCGGCGATCAGACTCTATTTGCTTCAACCGAAGAGATTATGGCTTGCTGGAAGTTTGTGATGCCGATACTAGAGCGCTGGGGAAGTCTACCACTGAAGAAGTATGAAAAGGGGACGAGGGAGGTGTAGTACTCCTAATGCTCACAATGGACGATGTACGAAATTTGAGAGAGTTTGTCGAGGTTTTACTTTAATAAAAGGTATGTTTGCTTTTATGGCACCGTCGCAATCCTTTTGACTATCACTAATAAGTAGGCAATCTGAAAACTTTGCTTTGATTTTATTGAATGTCAAGCCTGTACTCTTTGAAAAACGATAGTTGCTTTTATCAAGAGAATTTTCCAAATCGAAAATGGATTCTAACTTCAAACACTTTAAGACATATTTAGTCTCCTTTGACTGCCCGCCAGTTGCATAAACAAAACGATATTGAGATTTATTTTTCTGAATCAAGTCCACAAGTGGATATTTCGCCGGTGATGGTAATTCGTCTCTACTCTCCAATAAAGAGAATTTTTGATTGTAGATTTTTCGATAGTCGGTTTTTCCGATTTTCCTTTTTGAGACTGTGCAAAAAATTGTGTGGGTATCCTTTATTCCTGATCGATAAAGTTTTTCTATCTCTATCGCAGATTTTTTCCCAAGCATAGTCAAAAGCACCGATTTTTCTATCGGCCACATATCGGTGAGCGTTCCATCGATGTCGAAGATAATTGTTTTCATAATATAAAAAGTAGGGGGATGCACGTTTGCATACACCCCCCTACAGTTAACTGAGCCGCAAGGGGCCATGAGTAGAATTGTCGTTGATGATCTTGCTCCAGCTATATTGCACATAGCCGGTGATCGGCTCATCACCGATAGCGAAAATAATCAACTGACAATTATTCTTGCCCTGTTTCGTTGGGAGAACGATGTCTTGGGCAATAAGCGTTTCCGCATTGTAGCAACGCTTGATAAATGGTGCTTTGCCCGAGGGTTTGTTGAACATGACGCTTTGACGCGCACGCTCACATTCCGCACTCCCTTTGTCGCAGAACTTGAGAACCACTTCCCGAGGGATTGCTTCCCATGAGTCGAAACGGCCGATGTAGTGTTGTGGCGTTTTCACCAGATCGCTCTTCCACATCCGATTGAACAGACCGAGGTTGAGCTTGTTGTCCAACCGAAGCCCGTCATACGGCAAGACGTGTGGCTGATCTTTTGATCCAATCCGGCCGTAAACGTAGATCGGATCACTGTCGTTACTGTTCCACTCACACACTCTGTGACCGTTGACTCCCAAGGCCGCCATTTCTCCGAGGAACAGTTCGAGCTCTGGCAGGTAGACAGAACTCTTGCTGGCAAATCGCTCCGGAAAGATCAGTGCCCTTGGATCAACCGGAATGCCACTTGCCCGGGCCAGATTGAGTGCTGTACCCCAGCCGTCGACGAACGATGCGTTGATCTCCAGTATCGAGAGTGACTCCTCGTCGAAGTATGCGTCGATACGGTAGTAAGGGACTCGCTCGACGCCAACCGAAGCATTGAACCCAGACAGGAAACGTTTGAGCTCTTGTGTCACCTCACTGGAGAGGATGACGCCCCTGTTTGTGGTTTGGTGCTGGTCAGTATCGTAGATTACCGGTGCGACAATGGATTGATCCATGTCGAAGTCAGAGAAGTTGATTCTCATTCATGCTTCCTTTTTCAAGAACTGTTTGTCATTTTGTTATGGGTAGACAAATGAAAACCCCCTCCAATCAAGGAGGGGGTTGGCTTTATGTAAAATCTTTAGCGACACATCAAGACAACCCTCTCCCTGTTTGGATAGAGTTGTGATGATGCATTCTGTTTATAATCGCTTTGCGATTCCAGCCCATGCGGCCACTCTAACAAAGAAAATTGGTTTAGTCAAAATCCCTTGGTTCTTGGAAGAACTGTGTTGTGGATATCAAATCCCTTAAGTTAGGCACAATTTTGCTGTTGTGTTACCTTTATCATTATGCCTCTCTCCATAGGCATCGTAGGCCTTCCCAATGTTGGCAAATCAACACTCTTCAATGCTCTGACTAGAAAGAGTGTTCTTGTTGCTAACTATCCTTTTGCTACTATTGACCCTTCTGTGGGGGTGGTGGCTGTGCCAGATGAGCGTCTATGGAAACTGTCCGAATTTTCAAAATCAGCCAAGACTGTGTCGGCGGCTATAGAGTTTGTGGATATTGCCGGACTGGTAAAGAGGGCATCCGATGGAGAAGGATTGGGCAATCAATTCCTCTCAAATATTCGAGAGACCGATGCCATCGCCCATGTAGTACGGATCTTTGAAGATGACAATATCATTCATGTAAATGGCAAAATAAATCCACTCCAAGATATTGAAGTTATAAACTTGGAACTAGGCCTGGCCGATCTACAAACAGTTACAAAAAGATTAGCTAACATTAACAAAGAAGTGAAAGCGGGCAAGAAAGAAGCGGTTGTAGAACATGGTCTTCTGGAAAGATTGAAGTCAACTCTTGAAGCAGGAAAACTCGGTTCAACAATAATAACCAATGAATTTGAGGTCCCCTTTCTAAAATCTTTGCATCTTCTGACGACCAAACCATTCTTGTATGTCTTGAACAAAAAAGCCGGAGGCAAAAATCTGGATGAGATTGACGATAAGAGATGGAAAGAACTTATGGATTTTTTGGGAAAAGGAAAATCTGTTTCAAAATCCCCCTTTGAAAAAGGGACTTCCCCGACGTACGTCGGGGCGGGGGATTTTGTAATCGTAGATGCAGGAATTGAGCATGAATTGAAAGATCTAGAGCCAAGCGAAAAGAAGGAATTCAGAGAAAGTCTCGGATCAAAAGACGATGGTATTAATGATCTTATCAAGAAAGGATACGAGCTTCTAGACCTCATTACCTATTTTACGACAGGAGAAGATGAGACAAGGGGTTGGACTATCGGTAGAGGATGGACAGCTCCAGAAGCCGGTACGGCCATTCACACAGATTTCAAAGACAAATTCATCCGGGCTGAAGTCATTGAGTGGGACAAGCTTCTTGAAGCCGGATCATATGCCAAGGCTCGCGAAAAAGGCTGGGTGAGAATAGAAGGTAAGGAGTATGTGGTCAAGGATGGGGATGTGGTGGAGTTTAAGATTTAGGTAAAAAAATCCACTTATATAGATAAAAACAAAGTTTAAAATCTAAAAAACCATTGCCTCAATCGTATCAAAATGATACGATTACTGGTGTCAAAAGATACGATTATGTTCAAAATAAGCACTATTCAGCAAAATATTCTTGCCATATTCTTGAAAAGAGAGCCTCTCTCTTCTTCAGAAGTTCATTCTCAAGTCGTAGAATCAGGAAATGATGTTTCTTTGGTAACCATAAAACGCGAGCTTACCGAACTAAAAGAGAAAGGATTAATAACTTCTTCCGGTGCTGGTCGGTCGGTTGCTTATACTATTAGCTCATACGGAAGATTGTTGACAGATATAGATCCCAAAGAATATACATCGGTGGATCCTGATAAGCGTTTTGGATTGTCCAAATTCAATTTTGAATTATTTAACTCAATTCCACAGAAATTATTTTCTGGAGATGAGATCAAAATATTGGATGAAGCCACGAATATCCACAGAAAAAACATTTAATCAATATCAAAAACCCTAGAAGAAAAAGAAATTGAAAGATTTGTCATAGAGCTTTCTTGGAAATCATCAAAAATAGAAGGTAATACTTATACTTTGTTGGATACAGAAAAACTTATAAGCAAAGGAATAGAAGCTCCTGGCCATGACAAATTAGAAGCAAAGATGATTTTGAATCACAAAGAAGCCTTCAAATTTATTAGAGAAAATGAAGCTATTTTTAAAGAATTGGATTTATCAAAAATAGAAGAAGTCCATAAGATTTTGATAAAAGATTTGAATGTCAATTTTGGTCTAAGACAAAAAGCAGTTGGAGTGACTGGGTCAATATATAGACTACTAGATAATATTCATCAAATTAAAGAAGCTATTGATAATCTGTGTAAAGTCATTAATAAAATGGATTCTCCATATGCAAAATCAATGATCGTTTTATTGGGACTAAGTTATATTCAACCATTTGAGGATGGGAATAAGAGAAATTCTAGGCTTATGGCCAATGCTATATTATTGGCTCATGACCATTCACCATTGTCATATAGAAGTGTGGATGAAAACGAGTATAGAGAAGCCGTACTAGTTTTCTATGAATTAAATTCAATCATTCCATTCAAGAAAATATTCATTGAGCAATATGTTTTTGCGACTAATAACTATTCAGTTAAGTAGTCAAGGATGTGAATGTGGTGGGTGTTGGGGTTTAGTGGTATAGTATTTTCATGAAAGAAGCAGACAAAAATAAAATAGCTGAGATAATGGAGAATCACGGCGTGATCGTTGGTTATCTTTTTGGGTCAGTTATGAGAGGGACTATGGGGCCACGTTCGGACATAGATGTTGCGGTGTTTTTTGATAATACACAAATTCCAGAGACTGAACAATTCAAAGAAACACTGGCCCTATCAGCAGATATTGCTCAGGCATTTTCAGTAGAAAATGTTGATGTTATCAACTTGAATAGTCAGACAAATCCAGTGCTTCGCTATGAAGCTGTTGTGAATGGTGAAGCCATCTTTGTTAAAGATCCCAGTGTGAAGACCCAATTAGCGCGAGCAATTTTGCGTGAATATGAGAATACCCGGTATCTTCGAGAAACTTCTTATAGAATACTACGAGAACAGATAAAATCTGGCTTATTCGGACGCGCTCCAGTAAAATCTCAATCATATGTCTCCACTCAATAAAGAGACAATTCATGAGAAGCTCTTCAAGCTACAAGAATCTATAAAGATTTTGGAAGAATTGCGTGCAGAAGGACATGATCCTTTTTTCGCTGATCAAAAAACGCAGGATTCAGCGACACTGAACTTGTTTATCTCCATTGAAATTATCACCGATATAGGTAACCATATTATTACCGAAGTATTTCAAAAACAGGCAAAAAATTATGCGGAAATAATAAAACTTTTGGGAACCGTAGGGGTCATTCCAGAGGTGTTTGCGCAAGAAAATAAAGACATGACTAAATTCCGAAACTTAGTTGCGCATGACTACGAGAAAATTACTCCAGAAGGTGTGTATGAAAATCTGCAAAAAGCTCCTGATATTTTTCGTGCATTTGCCAAATATTTCATAGAATTCATGGAGAAGCAGGGTGAAAAATAGTCAATTGTGGTATTGGTTAGGATTTAGGAAAAAGAAGAGCCGCCAGGTATGAACCGAGCGGCATTTGAGGTCTATGAAGCAATCGGTCGTCTCACTTGTATGCAGTTGCAACAAGTATCTCCAAGAAGGATTTCACTATTTGTGCCTGCCTTCTCGTAAGGTTCTTGGTGCCCGACGGATCGACTGCTCTATACATATCGCGCACTACAGCTGAAGCGACAAAGTCTTGAATGGGGACTTTGCAGAGCTTCTTCCTTAACGCGTCTGACAAGGACTTGATTGTTACCGGCTTTTTTGATTTTGGCATAATTTCTTTTCTCTGGAACCCGATTTTTGGGTTTAAAAGACTGTAGCACATATTACTAGCATATGTCAAGTCTTTGACGAAAACTGTTTTTTGGTGTAGTGTTTTGGTAGATATTTATGAACAATGAAAGATTACTTCGTGGCTCTCTAGAATGGAGAGTCAATATCAAACTTGGCGCTAGAATAACTCGGCGTCTCACCGTGCTCGTCGTTGATACGAGCAAGCATCACACAGCAGCGACAATGTCGCTGGCTCGTAGTGGTCATGGCTGTTTTGCTGTGACTAACCTGGGCGCGGGGATTGCTGCAATCAGACATGGTCATTTTGATGTGGCCTTGGTGAATCCTGCAATTCCGTACACTCCAGCAGCAATCTTTGAAATTCCTAGGTTGGGTTGCGACCTTGTTTTTGTGACTGATACTGGATTCTCTTGGGAATGCGCCCTTGGTCCTTGCGCCTTAGAGGATCATGTGGTTGATGGCAGAAAGGTTATATTTTGCCGGTCAGCCAATAAGAACCGTTGGGCAATGGCTGTGAGCCAACTACTGGGGGAATGAACTTTACGCCTCGTCCATGACTGCCTGTTTGGTGGATAGTCTGGACGAGATTTTTGTATGATAATATGGATTGATGAAATCATTTTTTATATTGGAGAAAACTCTTAGGGCTTTCTATATCATATGACTGAAAAACATAAAAAATACGATCATATCAAGATAGAGAAAAAATGGCGCAAGAAATGGGCCAGGTCAAAGACATATCGCACCAATGAAGATTCAAAGAAGCCAAAATATTATGTTCTGGACATGTTCCCGTACCTTTCTGGTGAAGGTCTACACGTCGGTCACCCAAAGGGTTATATAGCCACCGATATTGTTTCCAGATACAAAAGGATGAATGGATATTTGGTCCTGCACCCCATGGGTTTTGATGCCTTTGGCTTGCCAGCCGAGAATTATGCTCTCAAAACCAAGATTCATCCCGAAAAAGCCGTGCGCGACAATGTCGCTCGCTTCAAGGAGCAGTTGGAAATGTTCGGCTTTGACTATGACTGGTCCAGAGAGGTCAATACCAGCGATCCGGCCTATTACAAATGGACCCAGTGGATATTTCTCCAGATGTTCAAAAAAGGTCTGGCTTACCAGTCTTATGAGCCGATCAACTGGTGCCCTTCATGCAAGACCGGTCTAGCCAATGAAGATCTGGAAGGTGGTCGTTGTGAGCGCTGTGGTACGCCTGTTGAAAAGAAACCGATGCGCCAGTGGATGCTCAAGATCACCGACTATGCCGATCGCCTATTATCTGACCTTGACTTGAAAGACTCTACTGGTAAAGCTCTTTTGGATTGGCCTGAATATATCAAGGAGTCGCAGAGAAACTGGATAGGGAGGAGTGAGGGAGCGGAGATTGAATTCAGATTGTCACTTTCCAAGAAGCGACGTTTTGTGCTTATTCATGGTTTTGAGGGAAGTGTCAAAACCAATTTCTTTCCATGGCTCAAGCGAGAATTGGAAAAACAGGGCCACGAAGTAGAGGTTCCCGAACTTCCCAACTCACTTCATCCCCGTGAATCGGAACAGGTTGAATATGTCTTGAAAAATTGCCATTTTGACGAACAGACAGTTGTGGTCGGACACAGCTTGGGGGCAATCGTAGCCATCAAAGCTATTATGAAACTCAACAGGCACATTTCAGGCTTGGTCTTGGTGGCGCCAGCGGTTGACCCTCGATTCCATCAAGCGGACTCACGACCATTCTCAAAGGATTTCAATTGGGATTTTGATTATGGGCGTGTTCAAACTTTGACTGATGGCAAGATAGCTGTCCTTTCGGATACTCAAGAAAAATTTAGGATGCCTTATTTGAAGAACCTTTCTCAACAATTATCAGCCCGGCTTGTGGAGACAAAATCATCTGAAGAGCATTTTTGCGCCGAAGAAGAACCAGAAATACTAAAAGCCGTAACGCCCTCGATAGCGGTCTTCACTACTAGACCAGATACCATATTCGGAGCGACATATCTCGTTTTGGCGCCGGAACATCCGTGGGTTCAAATTATTTTGCCGTATCTGGAGAATAAAGAAGAGATTAAAGGTTACATAAGTTTGGCAAAAAACCAAACAGACATTGAACGCTCTGATGTTTCCAAAGAGAAGACCGGTGTTGAATTGAAGGGGATAAAAGCAATCAATCCTGCAAACAATGAAGAAATACCAGTTTGGATCGCCGATTATGTCCTGCCTGACTATGGCACAGGAGCGATCATGGCTGTTCCGGCTCATGATCACAGAGACTGGGAATTTGCCAAGAAATACCATTTACCTATAAAAGATGTGGTTATTCCTACTGTTACCGACCACACCAACCCTCCTCGTGCCGACAAGACGACTAAAACCAGGAGAAATGTTCATGCCATCGTCTACAATCCAGCCCGCAAAGCCTATCTCACTCTAAAGTGGAAGAAATTTCCATGGAATACGGTTGTGCTGGGAGGCATTGAAGATGGAGAGACTGCTTTGGAAGCCGCTATTAGAGAGATCAGAGAAGAGACTGGTTTTGTAGATTTGGAATTCAAGAAAATCCTAGGCGGACCCGTAGAGGCCAAATATTTTGCTACTCATAAAGATGAAAACAGAACGGCAATCACTACTGGAGTGTATTTTGAGATGAAGAGTGAAAAGAAAGTAGATGTTTCCGAAGAAGAGAGGAAAGCATACGATATTGTTTGGAAGGATCCGAAAGATTTTATTCCAGAAAAAATGACCAATTCGGAACTTCCATTCTGGCTGGAAAGGATAGCAAAAGAAAATCAGGATTTTACGGGGAATGGTATCCTTATTGATTCTATGGATTTCAATGGAAAAGATTCACAGTTTGCCAGAAAAGATATAACCAAATTTGTTTCTGGCCATTGGGTGACCAAATATAAATTGCGAGACTGGGTTTTTTCCAGGCAGAGATACTGGGGCGAGCCCATACCGCTCATTCACTGTGAGAAATGTGGAATAGTGCCTGTGCCAGAAAAAAATCTACCTGTCAAACTACCCAAGGTCAAGCATTATGAACCGACAGGCACGGGCGAGTCACCATTGGCGGCCATGGACAAATGGGTCAATGTCAAATGTCCGAAATGCGGTGGTTCGGGCAAGAGAGAAACAAATACTATGCCACAGTGGGCTGGTTCTTCTTGGTATTATCTGCGCTACATAGATCCCAAGAATAAGAAGAGACCAGTAGATTCAGCCAAAGAAAAATATTGGTCTCCAATTGATCTCTATGTCGGTGGGGCTGAACATGCTACCAGACACCTTATATATGCTAGGTTTTGGCACAAATTTCTTCTTGATATCGGAGTTGTCTCTCTTCCAGAACCATTCAAGAAACTCCAAAATGTGGGCCTGATCATGGGTGCAGACAATCGGAAGATGGGCAAACGATTTGGTAATATTGTCAATCCAGAGGATGTTATCAAAAAACATGGCGCCGACACTTTGCGTGTTCACGAAATGTTCATGGGGCCTTTTGATCAGGAAACGGCTTGGGATGATTCCAGTATCGTCGGGTCTAGGAGATTTGTTGAGAGAGTTTGGAGACTTGGGAGCGTTGTTAGCACAACACCGTCTCCACAGATGAAATATAGTCTTATGCCGCAAACAAGCACAAAACCGTTTCCTCTCGGCGAGACCAGATCTCCCTTCGTTCGCCTGTCGGCGAAGTCGGGAGACTGGCTCCCGCCTGCGGAAACGGCTGACGTAAAATTTGTTCAAAAAATTCTACACAAAACTATCAAAAAGGTGTCCGAAGATATTCAAGCCATGCGATTCAACACAGCTATAAGCTCTATGATGATATCCTTGAATCAATTGGAAAAATCTCAGTCCCTCACAAGAAAAGAGTACGAAATATTCTTGAAATTATTGGCGCCTTTTGCTCCCCATATTACAGAAGAGTTGTGGATATCTCTTGGCAATAAAGATTCTGTCCATGTTTCAGCATGGCCAGAATATGAGCCTATTTTGGCTGTTGATGAAGAAATGATGATCGCTGTCCAAGTCAATGGCAAGGTTCGCGGCTCATTCAAGGCCATGACTGACACAAATCAGGATCAGCTGAAGGAGTCCGCCCAACAACTGCCAGAAATATCAAAATGGATATCAGGGAAAACTATTGTTAAAGTTATTGTTATCCCAAAACGACTTGTCAATATAGTCATAAGCGACTATAATTGACTTTATTTCAAGCTAATGATATAAATAACCGACTAATCATTTGCCCATATTTTCATGTCCATCGCTATACTAGGATTCAACCCAAAGCAGTCTGTGAAGCGGATCATCGCGTGTCTCCCTAATAGGGCCAGGGAAATCATCATGTCTAGATATGGTTTGGGCAAAGATGACAAAAGGATGACTCTGGACTCCATAGGCAAGGCCTACCACATCACTCGTGAAAGAGTTAGACAGATAGAGAACTATGCTCTAGTCAATATCCGCAAATCCGAAGAATACAAAAAGGAAAAAGCTGTCTTTGTGGAAATAGAAAATCTCATCCATTCCTTGGGAGGGGTGGTGGTGGAAGAAGATCTCTTGAAGCTAGTCTCCAAGGATAAGATTATCCAAAACCACATTCATTTTTTGCTGGCTGTCGGCGAACCATTCAAGAAAAGGAAAGAAGATGAGGAATTCCGTCACCGTTGGCATGCCAATGAAGAATTGACCAAAAAAGTTGAAGAAGCTTTGCGCAACTTGTACTCCAACCTCAACAATCAAGACCTTTTGCCAGAATCGGAAATGATCAATCGTTTTTTGAAGCATTTGGAAGAAGTTTCGGAAAAATACAAAAACCATGAAGTCTTGAAACGCTGGCTGAAGCTGTCAAAAAATATCGGCCAAAATGCTCTTGGTGACTGGGGCAGTGCCCACTCGCCAAATATCCGAACCAAAGGTATGCGCGACTATGCCTTTTTGGTCATACGCAAACATGGTTCGCCGATCCACTTCCGCGAGGTGGCCAAAGAGATCGCTCGGCTTTTCAATAAAAAGGCTCATGTGGCCACTACTCACAATGAGCTGATCAAAGACTCTCGTTTTGTTTTGGTCGGGCGCGGGCTATACGCTCTGGCAGAATGGGGATATTCTCCGGGAGTCGTCCGCGAAGTTATCCGAGAGATGATCAGCAAGAATGGACCTTTGACCAAAGATCAAATCATAGAAAAAGTCCTAAGGGAGAGATATGTCAAGAAAAACACCATAATAGTCAATCTCCAAAATCCGCTTTACTTCAAACGCGATCGCGAAGGCAAGTATCATTCTGTGCCTGAAAACAAAAAAGACTCCGTGGTATAATCGAGCCTATGTCTGTCAATGAAACTTTCCAGCTTTTGGTCGGGGAATTGCGATTATCTGTATTACCTCCTGTTTTGGAAGTCTTGATCGTGGCTTCACCGGTCATTCTGGCTGGGATTTTGCTTTTGATATTCTGCCCTTTGTGGGTCCGATACATTCGGGCCGCTTATTTTGTAGGCCTCAAATATACTCTTTTGGAAATAAAATTACCAAAAGACACATTCAAGTCTCCCCTGGCGATGGAACTTTTTTTGACGGCTTTGCATCAGACCGTTGGAGAGGGAAATTGGTACGCAAAATATTGGCAGGGCCGGACTAGACCATGGTTTTCACTGGAAATGATATCTGTTGAGGGCCGAGTGAAGTTTCTGATTTGGTCTCGGGCCGAGTCCAAAAGTTTTATTGAGTCCAGCCTATACGCCCAATTTCCAGGTATCGAGGTTCGGGAAATAGATGACTATGCTCGGACAGTTCATTTTGATCCCAAGGAAAATGTCATCTGGGCGGCAGAACTTCAATTGACCAAAGAAGACCCTTACCCGATCAAAACATATATAGATTATGCTTTGGACAAAGATCCCAAAGAAGAATTCAAGGTGGATCCTCTTGCTCCGCTTCTGGAGTCTCTGGGAAGTGTCGGACCAAACCAGCAAGTCTGGATGCAGATATTAGTTCGTGCTCATAAGAAAGAACAAATCAAACCGGGACATCTCTGGAAAACAACTGATGCTTGGAAGGACCAAGCGGAAAAGATCATCAATGAAATAATGAAGCGCGATCCAAAGACCAAGATCACTGGCGTAGAAGATGAAGAGACTGGTTTGTCCAAAAAACCGACCTTGACCAAGGGCGAGGAAAATATTATCTCTGCCATAGAAAGAAGCCTGACCAAACAGGCCTTTGATGTCGGTATCCGCTGTCTATACATAGCCGAAAAAGATTTCTTTAACCCGGCTAATATCGGCGGGATGTTGGGTAGCTGGAAGCAGTTTGGTTCGGAGAGCTTGAATAGCTTCAAGCCAAATAGCGATGTCTTGCACATATCTTTGGATCATCCTTGGAAGGATTACAAAGACAAACGCCGCAACTTCATGTCCAAATATTCTTTGGCTAATTACAAACGCCGGTCTTATTTTTATCATCCAGCCAATGCCAAACCTTTTGTTCTCAACACCGAAGAATTGGCGACCATATTTCACTTCCCAGGCCAAGTAGCCGCTACGCCATCTCTGGAGCGGGTTATCTCAAAGAAATCCCAAGCTCCAGCCAACCTGCCAATATAAATATGAATATTCAAGATCCAAAATCTCGTTTTCCTTTGTCTCTTTACTGGTTTAGTCTTTTTTTGTTTTTCGTTAGCATATCACTCTTTATGGTTGTTCTGGGATCTATTCCTCCGAAGGATTTCCCAATACAAAAAATTGTTAGCATAGAAAAAGGCTTGACTCTTTCGGGAGTAGCTGACATTCTCTCCAGAGAAAGTGTCATTCGTTCAGCTTTCTTGTACAAAGTCTATGTTAGACTATTGGGCGGATCGGTCAGATCTGGAGGATATGTCTTGACACGACCCCAATCATCTTTGACCATCGCCTTGCGTACTTCAACCGGAGATCAAGGTCTGCCCAAAATAAAAGTGACTATTCCAGAAGGAAGCACATCGTATGACATAGCCTGGATATTGCAGAAGAAGCTTCCGGAATTCAATGCTCCATTATTCGTGGCATTGGCGAAACCTTATGAGGGCTATCTTTTTCCGGAAACATACTATTTTGATCTCAATGTCAAACCAGCCGATGTTGTGGAAAAAATGATTTCGGTATTTGATCAAAACACTCAAGTGTTCCAGAGAGAGATATCGGATGGCGGCAGAACATTCAAAGACATCATAATCATGGCCTCCATCATAGAGGAAGAGGCTAGAATAGCAGACGACAAATCGCTTGTTTCTTCAATACTCTGGAAAAGATTGGAGTCTGGCATGCCCCTTCAGGTAGATGCCCCGTTTTATTATATTTTTGGCAAGGCTTCATCAATGTTGACCAGAACGGATCTGACTAATGACTCTCCTTACAATACCTATACAAACAAAGGCTTGCCTCCAGCCCCAATATCCAACCCTGGCTTGGTTTCTATTCAAGCCTCTATCAATGCCACTACTACCAAATATTTGTTTTTCCTTTCGGATTCGGAAGGTAATATGCATTATGCCGCGAACCACGATGGGCATTTGGCTAATAAGGATAAATATATAAGATAACTGTTGGATGTGGGATCATCAAATCATACTATTTAAACCACTCCTTAAATGTTTTAGGCCAACCAATCAAGAGAAGTAGCGCAAGTGGGGCTCCCCAATTAGCCCAACGTTCAACGAAATCCCAGATAGGCATGCCGACTATAGGACGGAGAAGCGCGGTCCAAAATCCCCAGAACACCATCCATAAAAGCGCGACGCGGATCGGTTTGATTAAAACGAGAATTGCCAACGCGATATCTATGATTCCTAAAATGAAAAGGAGCTGAGTCGCTGTTCCAGGATCAGAGATGCCAAATTTTGCAAACCAGCCGATCCAGTCCTGTTTGCCCTGCAGGGCAAAGACACCGTGGCCGATAAATTCTCCAGCAACCGCAATTCGTAAAACCCATATGGTAAGTTTATTATTCTCCATAGCGGTTAAATAACTAATTGCCTGTGTCGTAATTCATGCAGGATTTTGCACGGCGATACAATCCTCGGATCGACAATCCGATAGTGGATATTCAGGCCATCCCGTCTGGTATGAACCAAACCATTATGGCGGAGAAGAGCAAGATGCTGGGAAAGGTTAGCCTTTGAAAGCTTGGTAACCTTTAAAATCTGTTCAACGCCAAGCTCTCCTTGTTTTAACAAATTTAGAATCTCCAAACGCTTCGAATTTGCCAAAATTTTGTAAATATTGGCGTTTCTTTCATATGCTTCCTGGGGCAGAGGTGATTTTAATTTCATAGTTTCGATATTAATTGATTCTTATTAGTGTACTCAAAATTTTGATCGTAGTCAACAGCATTTTTGGCAGAATTTGACCGTATATGTGCATAACTCCAGTTTTCCCCAGTTGAGCCGGGTACGTAAAATTGATATACTTGTTAAGTAGTCAATTAACTACTTAACTATAACACGTATGCCAATAAAAAGGAAAATCGCCCCCGTCGAAATTTTGATAAAAAGCATTCAAAAAAGAGACGGGGCGATTGCTCCTTTTGATATTGAAAAAATAAAGAATGCCATTCACAAAGCAATGCTTGCCTCGAATGAAGGGTCGCCCAAAGAAGCCGACCTTGTAGCGAATAAAGTATTTGCTGATATCCTACGCATCACAAAGAAGTATAAAAATTTCATACCGACTGTCGAAGGTATTCAAGACACCGTGGAAAAAGAACTTATTTTATCTGAATACGTAAAGACTGCCAAATCATACATTTTATACCGAGAAGAAAGAGCAAAGCTCCGGGCAAAAGGACTTCGGGTGTCTCCCAAAGTAAAAAAACTAGCTGAAGACAGTAAGAAATATTTTAAGAATTCTCTTGGAGAGTTTGTATACTACCGGACGTATTCCCGATGGATTGCAGAAAAAGGCAGGCGCGAGGCATGGATCGAGACAGTTGACCGCTATATGGCGTTCATGAGGGAAAATTTAGGCAACAAGTTAAAAGAAGATGAATATAAGGAATTACGGGAAGGTATTTTAAGGCAGGAAGCAATGCCCTCGATGAGACTCCTGCAGTTTTCCGGTCCTGCCACCCGTAAGACAAATGTCTGTGCATACAACTGCTCATACATCGCTCCAGAAAGTTTTCAGGATCTCGCAGAAATAATGTACATTTCGATGTGCGGAACAGGTGCCGGATGGTCGGTGGAAAGTCAGAACGTTCAAAAATTTCCGCAAATCAATTTGCAGACCGGCAAGACTCTGCCGACACATGTAATTCCTGACAGCAAAGAAGGATGGGCTGACGCGCTGACGATAGGCATGAAGGCGTGGGCGGAAGGAAATAACATTCCTTTCGATTATTCTCAATTGCGGCCATCCGGCGCGCGTCTTAAAACAATGGGGGGCAAAGCATCAGGCCCCGAACCTCTACGACGGCTTTTGAATTTTACGAGAGAAAAAATACTTGCCCGACAGGGGCGTCGTCTCCGCAATATAGACATTCACGATATCATCTGTATGATCGGCGACTGTGTCGTATCCGGAGGTGTCCGAAGGAGTGCAATGATCTCTCTGTCCGACTTGGATGATAACGACATCCGTGATGCCAAGAAAGGTACTTTTTATATCAGCCAGCCACAAAGAATGCTCGCCAATAATTCCGCGGTGTATATCCAGAAACCATCAAATACAGAATTCATCGAAGAATGGACCGCCCTTATGAAATCGGGTTCCGGAGAGCGTGGAATATTCAATAGAGGATCACTTGCAAACACCCTGCCTGAAAGAAGGATAAAGGTTCTCAAAGAATATAAAGGTTATTTCGACCCGACTGGCCAAAACATTATCGGGCCGATTGGCACTAACCCCTGTGGAGAGATTATTTTGCAGTCGAAACAGTTTTGTAACCTCTCTGAAGCGGTAGCGAGGTCTGACGATGATGAGAAATCGCTTATTAAAAAGGTACGCCTTGCGACTATCTTAGGAACTTATCAGGCCAGCCTGACAAATTTTCCATATCTCTCAAAAGAATGGAAGGAACATTGCCAAAAAGAAGCTCTGCTTGGCGTTTCGATCACAGGACAATGGGATTGCCCAACAGTAAGAGATGCCGGGATATTGGAAAAACTCAAAAAGGAAGTGGTGAGAATAAATCAGATATACGCAAAGAAACTAGGCATCAATGCTTCAACCTGCGCTACGGCAGTAAAACCATCAGGTACTTTATCTCAAATGGTGGACTGCTCGTCCGGTATGCACCCGCGTCATTCTCCTTACTATATTCGGAGAATTCGAATTGCGGCTACCGACTCTCTATTTAAGATGCTGAAAGACCAAGGAGTTCCGTATAATCCAGAAGTTGGCCAATCACCGGAAAACGCGACAACCTACGTTCTCGAATTTCCCGTCAAAGCGCCAGAGGGCTCAATCTATAAAGACGATATGACGGCCATTGATCAGCTTGAACATTGGAAACTGGTTAAGGAAAATTACACGGAACACAACCCATCAGTCACGGTGTCCGTTGGCGAGGATGAATGGATTGAAGTTGCAAACTGGATTTACAAGAATTGGGATATTGTCGGCGGACTTTCGTTTCTTCCGCGAGATAACCACGTGTACCAGCTTGCCCCCTATGAAGCTATTGACGAGAAGAAGTTCCTTGAACTTAAAGAACGACTAAAGCACATTGATTATTCAAAGATTATTACTTACGAAAAAACTGACGAGCTTGATGTAAAAAGGGAACTAGCCTGCGTAGCGGGGATTTGTGAAATAGCTCTTTAATTTATGCTGATCATTTTTACGGGAAACGGCAAAGGAAAAACAACAGCGGCCATTGGTCAAGCCTTGAGAGCCGTAGGTAACGGAAGCAAAGTCCTCATGGTTCAATTCATCAAAGGGTCTTGGAAATCCGGAGAAGATATATCATCGAAGGAACTCTATCCTAACTTTAAAATTATCAAAAAGGGCAAGGGTTTCGTGCGTATAGGCGACGATAAAATACCTTTTGAGGAACATCAAAAGGCGGCTCAGGATGCGCTTGTTTACGCAGAAGAACAGATTGGCCTAAAAAAGTGGAATATCGTCATTCTTGATGAAATTTGGAACGCACTTTCACTAAAATTAGTGACACCGGAATCTGTCGTGGACTTTATCTCAAAAAATATCCTTATTACTGATCATCTTATTATGACAGGCAGAGATTGCCCTCAAGAATTTATCGACAAGGCTGACCTTGTTACAGAAATGATGGAGATTAAGCATCCCTTCGCCAAAGGGTTACCTGGCAAAAAAGGATTAGAGTATTAGTAAGTCACCCATTTTAATTTTTATAGCTCGACTCGACAGTTGAACATGTTTTCCTAATTGAAATTGATGGAAAAATTGTACATCCCCATTCCACAAATTCCCCGAAGCGGCTGTCCTGCTTTTGGTGTGCCAAGATCAATGACTTCTTCTCCGGTCTGGGCTAAGATTTTTTGAAAATCAACCGAGCGAATTACAAGCGATGCCGAACAGTCATATGTGCCGTCTGTTTTGATGATGAGTTTTGTAGGGATATCTGCTTTTGCCGTAGACACTTTCGGTGAATATCCGCCTTTTGCGTTTATCGTAATGTACTGAACGCCATCTTTTATTTCGACATTCTGCACCGATCCATCAGTGCCTGCATTATTACTTGATTTTGAATCGCCAAGAAACACAATGCTAATACCTATGACAAGAGTGAGCGTAATGATTATAGAGACAGTCTTATTCATAAGGTAATTATATGTTAAATAGCGGATTAATAATGCCGAGCCCGGCAAGCCCAGCGAAGAGTGCAAACAACCCAAGACCAATTACAACCACTCCCGCGGATTTGAAAAATAGCGGTGCGTGTTTCCCGTGTGCGAACGATGCCGACCCGAAAGAAAGAAGTACAAGCATTGGTAGCGTTCCAAGAGCGAATGCAAGCATGATGAGAAGTCCTGACGTAAACGATCCGCTTCCTAGCGCTGAAACTTGCATTGACTGTGTGAATCCGCACGGCAGAAAAAATGTAGCAAAACCAATGATGAGCGGTGTTAAAGTCTTGTGCTCTATTTTTCTGAAGAAATTAAAGATTCCTGAAGGCAACGCAACTTTATTTTTTTCAAACACTCCAACCAAATTTAAACCGAGCAATAACATAACAACAGAAGCCAGAATTCCCAGAATTGCCGTAAAAGTAAAATTGATACCGATAGCACCGCCGACTGCTCCGAGGACTCCTCCTAACACCGCAAAACTAACCAGTCTTCCTGCGTGGAAAAGCAGGAAAGTTTTTGTATCGCTTACGTTGTCTTGAGATACTTTTGCCGAGAGCGAAAGCACAAGTCCTCCTACTATCGCCAAACAGCTTGATACTGAAGCTATAAGACCGATGATAAAGCTTGTTGTGGGAGTTGTTTGGCCGCCAATACCAAGATTTAGAATTCCGGATTTTTGCAACAGAAAGAATAGGATAAGGAACGCAAGCCCGATCGGTACAGCTTTCCAAATGACATCATTGCTCTGTTTTTCTTTGATAGATTTTTCCACCGACAGTGCATAGCCATTCGGTTTTATTTTATCTGTAAGTGTCCGCGCTAATTCTTCGAGACTTTGATCACTATCGGTTTCAATTTCAACAGTTTCTCTTTTGAGATTGACTCGGGTGTTCCGCACAAAGCCCTGTTCGTTCAGAGTATCTTCAATAAAGATTTTACACGATGCACAGTGGGTACCTGAAATGTGGAATATATATGTCTTCATATCAATAATTTTTATTTATACCAGCTCGCGTACCAACCCCGCATCCGCTGTATTTCTGCCGCCTGTGATGTCTGGATATTTTTTGCGAGTTGGAGCATCTCTGGACGATTCGTTCCTGATTCAAGCATTCTGGCCATCATGATAGCCATCTGGTGATGCGGGATCATTTGTTCTATGAATTCCTTGTCGAAATCAGGTGCGTTTTTAAGCGCGTCAATATCCTGAGTGCTTCCCATATGCATACCGCCCTGCGACATCATTCCGCCCATCCCAAGGTTCGTACCGGTTGGAACGCTTTTCCCAAACCAATCCCGATACCATGCGCGCATTTCCTGATTTTCTGCAGTCTGAGCTTTGAGGATTGTCTGAGCCAGCGTTTTGATCTCCGGACGAGTTGCTTTCTCGAGCGCAAGATTTGCCATAGCAATTGCCCCATCGTGATGAGGGATCATTTGCTCGATAAAATGTTGATCCATTGCGCTGACACCTGCAGTGCGTTGTATGGGAACTGAATTATTCCCCCACGACATCATCGACCCAGACCAGCGCATTATAGGACTAAAGACTAGGGCGAGAAGTAACCCGAGCACGACTCCTCCCATCCCGTACATTATTTTGTTGTTTTGATTGTTGTTCATAGTATTTTAGTTAATTATTTATAATTTCTTTGCCTTAATTCGAAGGGAGTTCGACACTACTGACACTGAAGACATCGCCATGGCGAAGCCCGCAAAAACGGGATTGAGTAGCCATCCAAAAACGGGGTAGAGTGCGCCCGCCGCAAGCGGTATGCCGACGATGTTATAGATGAATGCCCAGAACAGATTCTGCTTGATTCCTCGCATGGTGATTTTTGAGAGTCTGATTGCTTTGACAAGCTTTGAAATATCTCCATCGAGAAGCGTGATGCCAGCCGACTCTATCGCCACATCGGTTCCGGTCCCCATGGCTATACCCACATCTGCCTGAGCGAGCGCAGGAGCGTCGTTTACACCGTCACCAGCCATTGCCACAACTCGACCTTGTGACTGAAGCTCTTTTATCTTTTCGAGCTTGTCTTGCGGTAGCACATGAGCCACAACATCATCGATGCCGACAAGCGATCCTATATACTTAGCGGCCTTTTCATCATCACCGGTAAGCATAACCATCCTGATTCCGAGGGCATGGAGATTTTTTACTGCTTCGATCGACTCTGCCTTTATCTCATCAGCCACCATAACAAAGCCGAGAACTTTTTCTTTGGTAGCAAGAATGACTGGCGTTTTGCCCTGAAAAGTAAACTCATTAAGT